>JAUXAU010000019.1 GCA_030619765.1 Thermoplasmatota archaeon | reverse complement strand
TTTTGGCTATTCTATAAGCAGATCTATCCCCTTTTTCCATCTCTCTTACTATCCATCGAACTTTTTTCTGATTCAATTTCTTCATGTATACTAAATCGGTTACTTTATTTTCTCGAAGGAAGTAATTTCGGGATAACACAGTATAAAGTTTATCTAGAAAAATATTTAAATGATATATATGTTATAATAAGTATATAAGATGAAAAAAGCTACTGTACTACTAATCATTTTTCTACTTTTAAACACTTCTATAGTAGCTATAGGTGGAGAATCGTCCTCTCCAAACAAATCACTTCTAGAAAAACAAATTGATAGTTTACATTCGCTATCAATAATCAAACATAACAACAAAATTCAAAATTATCAAGAAAGATTAGATAAACGTTTTCAAAGCAAAGTAAATAGTCCAGTAGGCGACTTTATTTTTTCTCCTGAAGATATTGAGCTTAAAGACGATGCATTCCACGGAGCAGATACATTGCATTTTACAGAATGGTGGTATTTTGATGCGGCATTTGATAATGGATATACTGCACAGGTAGGTATAAGAGTTTTAGGTATTATTAACCAGGGTATTGTTTCTGTAAGACTTGACATATATAAAGAGGGAGAATTAGAATCACATGAACTAAAAAAATATCTTATCTGGGATTTCTATGCATCTAAGGATGTACCTCTGATAAAATTAAAGGAAAAACAAGTGATGGATTGCCACATCAATGAAACCACAGGAAATTGGGTATATAATCTTTCTTTGGAGCTTGATAAATCATCTGTTGAGTTGCGTTTTGTTGGGTGTACAAAAGGCTGGAAAGGAAGTACACCGGGAGGCAAATGGGCAGTCATATTACCGAGGGCAGACGTAAGTGGTACAATTAAGTTAAAAAACGAAGAAATCAACGTTAGTGGTATTGGGTATCATGATCATAACTGGGAAATAACAGTATTTACTGGTATAAATTTTGGATGGTTTTGGGGAAAAGTGAATTCCAATAGCTATACGATGACATGGTCTAAAATAATGACAACAAGATTTTGGGGCCAGCCTTTACTTGTAATAAACAAGAAAAACGATGATTATATGAATATCGAACCAGAATACATCCAGTTTATTGTTAAGGATATTCATATAGAAAAAGGAATGCTCGTACCTTACTCATTTGTTCTTAAAGTGCAGAAAGAGGATGTTTCTCTTCATGTTGACATGGAGGTTGTAGATACACATCATGAAAGATGGGTGGGCATTATAAATTACTGGAGATATCATATAAAATGCACTGGTTCAATAACTATTGACTCTCAAACAGAGATTATCGACGATATACAAATAGCAGAATATATTAGATTTAGAAGATAAAAAATCGGAATTTTATAATTTAATTATCTATACATTCTTTTTAGTGGTTTGCTCAGATGTCTTCTAGCGCACACGGGTACTTCATAAAACCCAGTATGAATTATTCGTTTCTTTTCACGTACAATTGGTTTATCACTTTTAGTGCCACATATTTTACATTTGTACCCCTGATCCATGCCCTTTGATTTCATATGCTTTCCACAATTTGGACAAACAGGATTTTCTATCTTTTCAACAATTGTTGTGAGATGTTCTACATGGATCTTTTCAATGTTTACTGTTAAAGGTTGCTCCCTAATACCTCCATATGCTTCTACAACATCCCCCATACAAAGGTTTCTTATAACATTTCTAAATTCTTTTGTTGGTTCATAGGCGGCACAATCAATTGTTCCAGTAGTATCTTTAATGGTAAAAATGACATGACCGCCATCTATTGTGTAAGGATTTTGAACGATTGAACCTTTTACTATAACTGATTGATATGATTGAACATCTGCGATATTTTTTTTCTGAAGATGGTCATCGGTTCCTTGATTGGTTTCAAAAATCAACCAGCTGTCAACTGGTTCTGATTCAACTATAGAAGAAGCTTTCACCAAATCTTTTACATCATCTCCTCGAATTCCATAAAGAATAGGACAGGGAGAATTTGGCACTAACCTGTTGTGTTTGTTTTCGTAATCGTAATTATCAAAGGTAGTTTTACAAGATGTATCCATCTTTTTAACAGACTTTGAATCCACATCTCGTTTAGTACCCCATCTTCTTTGTTGCCTATATGAGATAAGTTCATATGTTCTATCTAACAAAGGCGACCAGGCAATAGCAGATGTTGCACCAATAAGGCCCCTACAATTTTTATATCCTTCAAAATCTGCTCCTATTGAGTTCAAGAACGACTTTATCTCGCTAATAGTAACAATCTGAGTAACTGATTTTTTATACGTTTCACCATCTGGCTGATCTTTTAGGATAACAAAGCCAGGGTTTGTATTTTCGTCTTCTATTCTCGCGTTTTTTTCTACAATTTCTTTAACTATATTTTTTATTTTTTTATTGTCTGACTTCTCAAGATCATGTGTTAATTCAAGAGAAGATACAATGTCTTTACCATTAATCTCTCCAATCTTTATCTTTTTTTTACCATCTTTTCCCACTTGTATCGAAATTGCACCATTCCCTCTTGTTTTCCAAGGTATATTGGGATTTAATCGTACAAGACGGGGATATCCAATAATATCATATTTTTCCAATAATTTTTTAATTACAATTCTCGCGACATAGGTTGTGCATCCACCATTTGTTGAATCAGTGTCATCAATGCCTATCCAGATTATTTCACCAAAAACATTATTATATAAGATATACTTTAAGTTTCATCTACAATGGAAAGAAATGAGCTACTAGGATGCATCAGAGATGTCCTAATCAATGCAGGATTCTATGCCTCAGACTTACATTCTATTCGCCTAACTGGTTTTGACATAGTTGCAAGAAGAGATGACTCACTGCTTATAATCAAAGTTTTGACCAATGTTGATTCTTTATCAGAGGATGTTGCAAATGAATTAAAGACATTATCTTCACTTCTGAAAGGCTGCCCATTGCTAATTGGCGAAAAGAACGGATCTGGCATTCTCGAAGATGATGTTGCATATTTCAGATTTGGCATTCAAGCTATTACATTAGATACGCTCAAAAACCATTTACTTGAAGGGATGCCTATAAAAATATATGCAGCGCCTGGCGGACTTTATGTACATCTTGATGAAGAAAAGCTTCGAAAAATTAGGCGGGAAAAAAGCATTTCTTTGGGAGCATTTGCAAGATATGTTAACGTATCTCGAAGGACAGTACGAATGTATGAAGAAGGCATGAATTCCAGAATCGAAGTTGCCAATAGAATAGAAGAACTTTTAGAAAGTTCCATTACTATTCCTATAAATCTTTTAAAAAATCCATTTGTTGACAATAAAATCACCCCTACTTATCACAGTGAAACAGAAAATATTGAAGCTTTTCAAAGAGAAATATTTTCTCTACTTCAAAATGTTGGTTATAAGATAATTCCAATGGACAGATGTCCATTTGAGGCTTTAAGTAAAGATAGAGAGAAAATACTATTAACTTGTGTACACAAATATAATAAAAAATTACTCAAGAAGGCTCAAGCTGTAAGTAGCATATCTAAAATAACTGAGAAACATGCTGTTGTTTTTACAGATAAAAATGTCAATAAAAGAAATGTGGAAGGCACTCCGATTATTGTAAAGAAGGAATTAAAAAGGATAAAAGATCCGGAAGAAGTTTTTGACTTAATTATTGAGAGGATTTAATCTGATTGAATAACTATCCAGTTAACCAAACTTTTATAAATAAGGTTATTATTCCCGAGAACTACATTATCCTATGGAGTAATTAAGCTATAGCTTATTGTTGATTCAAATGGCAGATAAAAAAATAGTCGATTTAGTTCAGAAGGCTTTGGATGAATCCAAAAAGCTCGATAGAAAATTCAAGCAAAATATTGATTTAGTCATAAATCTAAAAAATGTTGATCTCGAAGATGCTAAAAATAGGATAGATGAAGAAATCATTCTTCCACGCGGAAGAGGAAAAGAATCAAAAATAGCGATTTTTGCAAGTGGTGAGCTTGCGCTAAAAGCAAAGGGAAAAGTGGACCTTATAATCAAACCTGAAGAACTTGAAGACCTAGCCAAGGATAAAAAGAAGTTTAAAAAGATAACAGATGAACATGATTTTTTTATTGCAGAAGCGCCACTTATGCCCACAATCGGTAAAACATTAGGTGTTGTTCTGGGTCCAAGGGGAAAGATGCCAAGACCAGTACCTCCTCATATTGACATCACAGGCATTGTAAAAAATCTGAGACAAACGATAAGGTTACGTTCTAAGGCAAATAAAACATTTCATGCAATCGCAGGTAAAGAAGAAATGGGTAAAGAGCAAATCGCAGAAAATATTGATGCGATTATTAAACGATTGGAATCAAAATTAGAACGAGGACGAATGAATATCGGCTCTATTCATGTCAAGACAACGATGGGACCTTCGGTGCGAATAATTTAAGGTGTAATGATATGGCTCATGTAGCAAAATGGAAGTTTGACGAAGTAGAACAGATTACCAATCTTTTGTTAAATAAAAAAATAGTTGGAATAGCAGAAATCGGAGGTATACCCGCCCCACAGCTTCAAAAAATGAGAGAGAACATTCGTGACAATGCCCAAATTCGTTGTGTAAAAAATTCTCTGATATTAAGAGCTTTAGATGAAGCAGATAAAAAAGTTAAAGGAATAAATGGATTGAAAAACGAAATCAAAGGCCAAGCTGCAATAATATCTACAGATTTGAATCCTTTTAAACTCTTTAAAGAGATAAAAACAACGAGAACAATGGCACCTGCAAAAGGAGGGGAAACCGCAACACATGATATAGAAGTAAAAACAGGAGATACTCCTTTCAAGCCAGGACCAGTTGTCGGAGAACTACAAAAAGTGGGCATTCCAGCAGCCATTCAAGATGGAAAGGTTGTCATTAAGACAGATAAAGTAATTGTACCTGCCGGAGAAAGGATACCCGCAGATGCCGCACAAATGCTCACAAGACTTGAAATATTTCCAATTGAGATCGGCATGAATCTTAATGCAGTCTTTGCGGATGGAACTATTTACAAACCAGATGTTTTAGATATTGATATGGATAAATTTATAATACAATTACGACAAGCATCATCAAATGCATTTGGCCTCGCTATAGAAGCTGCTTGGCCCAACAAATCAACAATTAAACAGTTATTGCTTAAAGCACATAGCAATGCCCATGCACTTGCTTTGGAGAAAAATATCTACACAAAAGACACTATAAAACAATTGCTGTCAAAGGCAAATGTATCTATGCTTTCAATAGCATCGCATGCAAAAGATGCATTAGATGATGATTTAAAGAAAAAGTTAACATAGGAGGAAAAAAAATGGAGTATGTATATAGCGCAATGCTTCTTCATTCCGCAGGCCAAAAGATTACTGAAGAGAATGTAAAAAAAGTTCTCACTGCCGCTGGTGCAAAGCCCGATAGTGCAAGAATTAAAGCATTGGTAGCGTCTCTTGATGGAGTAAATATCGAAGAGGCGATCAAAACAGCCGCAGTTCCCGTAGTCGCAGCCGCAGCACCGGCACAGGCTGCTAAAGCACCTGCTGAAGAGAAGAAAGAAGAGAAAAAGAAGAAAGAGGAAAAGAAAGAAGAAGTCTCTGAAGAAGAGGCTGCAGCTGGACTTAGCGCATTATTCGACTAAATGTAGAGGGTTGGTAACTCCAAAAACAACCTTCTTCTTAGTTTTTACAATATGAGAATTATGTTGATAAAAAAGAGGACCATAATTAGAAGTGGGGGACGGGATGCATTGGATAGGAGGAATGTAACTTTAGTGGAAAGCAGATACCTAAAGCAGCCTCCCCAACTTCTTTGCTGTGTCCCCCATTTCCAAATATCTTTTTTAAATAAATAGTTTTCTCTTACATTTTTCCTCCCGTCGGAATTTAAAAATAACGGGAGTAACAGAACCCATTGAGTTTTAGTAAGAAATTTATGTTAATTCTGTTGAAACCAGGTAGTAGCTTAGCTATAACCGCCAACCATGAGACTTGGATCGCCGAGAAGTAAGAATTCTTCAATTGTGAAATAATCTTCCCAAACGTTATTTATGTAATCATTTTGTGCATAGGTCAGCATTTCTCCTGCTGTCACTCCCTCTTCATATGCCTTGAAGAAATGAACATTTAAATATCCTGCTCCAGCATATACTCCATCTTTGTCTACCCATGTATAGGCAGTTCGAGTAGCACCTATCGTTGCTATTGCACCTCCGTTTTCTTTCTTTAGAAAGCACCAAGCAAAACAAGGATAGAAAATCGAGGGGTCATAGTCTAGTTTTGTAAAGATGAGCAGGAATTTTATTAATTTAGGAAAGTACTCTTCTAGATCAGTAATGTTAAAATCGAGTTTTGCGGTAAGGCAGGCGTCAAAGAAAACAACAGGTAACTTGTGATTGTTTTTTATGCCTTTTATAAATGGCGAGTAATAA
Source organism: Thermoplasmatota archaeon (assembly GCA_030619765.1). Taxonomy (GTDB): domain Archaea; phylum Thermoplasmatota; class E2; order DHVEG-1; family DHVEG-1; genus JAGLML01. Next base: position 36,402 of record JAUXAU010000019.1, on the reverse strand, counting down.
ATAATCATCCTCTTTTTTATGATAGCATTTGGACGATAGGTGCCCCACCCATGTTCAAATCCATGACCTGAATAGCTAACAAAACCTGCTCCTTTTGATATTGCTCTGTTAAAGGTAATAGCGTTTAAATTACGTCTAGATGCCCATAATTTAACATGTGTAAAGTCAGGAAGTTGTTGCGCAACTTTTATATTTGTTATTTCTCCCTCAAAGACAAATGGTGGCGCTCCATTAGCTAGAGGGAACGTGTCTCCACCGGCAAGTATTATTTTTTTGAACCAGATTTGATCATAGGTTTCTCTTTCATAATTTATTATTTTATTGACAACAATATCTAACTCGTTTTCATTTGTACAAGATATACGACCAATGTGTACGTCAGCATATAAATCAACACCATCGATATTAATCATTTGAGGTGGAAATCCGCCCTCAAAAGATACCTCCCCAAAAAGGTTATTCTCATTTGCATCCCAGCTACAGAAACTATAGTTCTCATCATATATATCAGCGTAATAGAGATCTGAGAGTATGTCAGGCTCCCACAGTGAAGCATAGGTCGTTCTTATGGGTAGTTTTTTAACGTCCCCTACTAAGAGTACGTAGTGAGTATCCCATTCTTCAACAGCATATTTAACAAAATATTTTATTTTTTCAGCCTCGTCCCTTCCAGGATAGCTTGCATAGATGTCTTCCAACATCACAAGATTTGTTTCTACACCATAACCATTCTTGTGGTAAATCAAGGGTTCAAGGTTATCGGAAAATTCTAAGGGAGCTATGATAACAAGATCGTACATATCAGAAATTGTTATTAATTCTGGTTCTTCATATGTGATGCTTACCTCTACTTGTCTAATATATTGAATGGAATTTTCTAAAGGAATATATCTGGCAGGAGAAACATGTAATGAAAGAAATAGTACATGATCATTATTCTTATTGAGACCAGCTCCAGTAGTATAGCTACACCACTCACCTGGGTACGGTTCAGAACTGGCATACACATCTTGATTTAACGTTGTCTCCATAGTGACTATTGTACCATCTGTCTTTTGTTTAGATGGCACTGGTTTTACTTGTTTTTCAACGTACATAGTTTTTACTTTTGAAGGCGTAACTTTTACATCTGTTACTTTTGTTCCAAGTGGAAATTCATACGTTTTTGAAAAAAACGGCATCATTGGTGCTTCATCATAAGTCATAAAAGAATTTGTCTCTTCAACGTATAACTCTATAAATTCTTCCTTATCTACAATCACTGGCTCCGAGAAATCTTGAATGAATTCTATGGTTTCTGATTTAGATTCAAAAATACCGTTAGTTAATGTACTAGTAACACCTGGTGCAATTCCCACTCCGATAAGCAGTATAATTATTCCTATAGCAAGTTTTCTTTTATTCATGTTTTTTATCCCCCAAGATTAGTTACTGTCAATCAATATTAATTAATTTATTATTACTAAGGGAAACTTATTATTTAAGACTTTTTATATATTAAGGTTAAACACTATTTTCTTTTTTTCAATAAATACTTACTGTCTTTATCAAGATCTAAGAAATAATCTGCCACCGCATTTAACTTATGAGAAGTTGTTTTTCCGAAAGCTACTACCTCGGCCCTACAGCCCAGGCTTTTTGCATGTTCCAACAAATCAGAGAAATCCCCATCTCCACTTACCAATACAATCGTATCGAGTTTTGGCGCTAGCCTCATCACATCCATAGCAATTCCCACATCCCAATCTCCTTTTTTGGCCCCTCCATAGAAGATCTGAAGTTCCTTTGATTTTACTTCAAAGCCCATATCGGCCAATGCATCATAGAACGTGTTTTCATCCTTCACATCTGCTTTTACAACATAGGCAACGGCTCTAATGAGTTTTCTGTCGGCCATAGCTTCTTTTAAAATTGTCTTGAAATTTACTTTACATTTGTATAAATGTTTTGCAGAATAGTACATGTTTTGCACGTCAACAAACACGCCAATTCTCTGATTTATGTGTCTTGATTTTATCATGTATTTATTTCGTAACATCTATCTCTATAAAAAACAATAGCTATGAGTTATAGAAAAATAAGAGCTTTATCGGAGATAGAATTTAAATATTAAAAGCCATATACTGTCTCACTTCTATCTAAACAGGTGAACCATGGGCAAAGGAATAAATGCAGCAAGAAAACTTAAAAAAAGCAGAAAAAAGCAATTGTGGAGTGATAGATATTACAAGAGAAGAGTCTTACGTTTAAAAGAGAAATCAGATCCTCTTGGTGGAGTTGCTCAAGCGAAAGGTATTGTTATTGAAAAAGTGGGCATAGAGGCAAAACAGCCCAATTCTGCCATTAGAAAATGTGTTAAAATACAACTTATAAGAAATGGTAGACAAATTACTGCATTTACCCCTGGAGATAATGCAATTGGTTTTATTGATGAGCACGATGAAGTTGTAGTAGAAGGAATTGGCGGCAGAATGGGAAGAAGTTATGGAGATATTCCGGGCGTACGATTTAAGGTGATAAAAGTAAACGATGTGTGCTTACAAGAATTAGTAAGAAAGAAGGTTGAGAAACCAATGAGACGATAAACATGACCGATAAAAAAGACGTGAAAGAAAATACAGAATTTTTCCCAATGTTAGAAAAGTACAGTGCAAGTACTGTTAAAATTGAAGACAGAGGCTTAGAAAAATATATAAAGCTAGATACCAAGGACTTATTCCTTGGAGCTCCATATGCAAATCGATTGTTCGGTAAGTCTAAGGTCTCTATTATTGAAAGACTTATTAACAATTTAATGAGGACCGAAGTATACACGGGTAAAAAAACAAAATCTTACAAAGTAATAAAGGCAGCATTTGAAATTATCGAAAAAAGAACGAAGGGGAATCCTTTGCAGGCTTTTGTAGATGCACTTCAAAATGCGGCACCAAAAGAAGAGATCACAAGACTGCGTTTTGGTGGTATCTCAGTTCCTAAAGCAGTTGACATTGCACCACAGAGACGGTTGGATACTGCAATACGAAACATTTGCCAAGGAGCTCTTAATGCAAGTCACAAGAATAAAAAAAGCATTGAATTGTGTCTTGCTGATGAGATAATAAAAGCAAGCAAAAACGATCCTGCCTCTTCTTCAATAGCAAAGAAAAATGACGTGGAACGTATCGCTCGATCAGCCAGATAAGATTTTAGAATTTTGTAGGGGCAATCAGTATGGGAAGGAAAGAAGATAATATAGCAAGAGCAAAGAATCTGATGAATAAATTAAGTTATATCCGTAACATTGGTATAGCTGCACATATTGATCATGGAAAAACGACGCTTTCGGATAACCTGCTTGCTGGTTGCGGAATGATGAGTGAGGAACTTGCAGGTAAACAGCTCGTTCTTGATTATGACGAACAGGAACAAGCTAGAGGCATTACAATTAATACCGCATCTGCTTCCATGGTACATAATTTTGAAGGTAATGAATATCTCGTTAATCTTTTAGATACGCCGGGTCACGTTGATTTCGGTGGCGACGTAACACGTGCTATGCGTGCTGTTGATGGATGTATCGTAGTAGTATGTGCCGTAGAAGGGGCTATGCCACAAACAGAAACTGTCATTAGACAGGCGTTACGTGAGAATGTGAAACCAGTTTTATTTATCAATAAGGTTGACAGATTGATTAATGAACTTCGTGTAACGCCGGAAGAAATGCAACAACGTTTCGTCAAGATAATAAATAGATTTAATGAACTTCTTAGCAAACTTGTGCCAGAGGAGTTCAAAGGTAAATGGAACGTAAAGGTAGAAGATGGAAGTGTAGCATTTGGTTCTGCTTATTACAACTGGGCAATTTCTGCACCATACATGAAAACGACAGGATTGAGCTTTAAAGACATTTATGAGTATTGTAAGAAAGAAGAGCAAAAAACCCTTGCAAAGAAAACACCAATCCACGAAGTTATGCTCGATATGGTCATTGATCATCTTCCATCTCCAAAAGAAGCACAGAAATATAGGATACCTATCATATGGAAAGGGGAACATGAGAGCAATCTGGGTAAAAGCATGATTAATTGTAAAGAGAATGGACCGTTAGCGGTAATGATCACAAAGATAATTTTAGATCCCCACGCAGGAGAAGTAGCAGTAGGGAGAGTATACAGCGGAAAGGTAACACGAGGACAAGAAGTTTACGTAGCTGGGATGCCTAACAGAAATCGCATACAGCAAGTCAACGTTATGGTTGGAAGCGATCGGATACCTGTTGAATACGTAAGTGCAGGAAACATTGTTGCTGCAACAGGAATAAAAGATGCAATTGCTGGGAGCACTGTTTCAGACGACCCTGAAACAGAACCTTTTGAACGGATTGTTCATATTTCAGAACCTGTGGTCACTGTTGCTGTTGAGGCTAAAAACATGAAAGATCTCCCAAAACTTGTTGAAGTTTTGAAATTGATCTCTAAAGCAGATCCAAGTATACAAGTTCAAATCAATCAAGAAACAGGTGAAAACTTGATGTCTGGAATGGGAGAACTTCACCTTGAAATCACTGAATATAGAATAAAAAATGATTATGGAGTTGACATTGTCTCCTCAGAACCCATTGTAGTATACAGAGAAACTATCAGCAAAAAGAGTCCACAAAAATTCGAAGGAAAATCACCAAACAAACATAATCGATTCTACATAAAAGTTGAACCACTTCCTACAAATATTGTAAAGGCAATTTACAGTAACGAAATACCACAAAATGTTAAAAAATACAAAAAAGAAGTTGCAAAAATACTCCAGGATCTTGGAATGGATAAAGTTGTTGCGAAAGGTGCCTTCAGTATACAGGGTATGAATATTATAACAGATGTAACCAAAGGTATTCAGCATCTTTTTGAAACAAGAGAACTAATTAAAGAAGCGTTTGTTGAAGTAATGAAAAGTGGGCCAACTGTCTCTGAGCCTTGCCAAGGCATAATGGTAAAATTGGTCGATGCAAAGCTTCACGAGGATGCAATTCACAGGGGACCAGCGCAAGTTATTCCTGCTGTAAGAAACGCTATCTATGGTTCAATAACAGTTTCTCAGCCGACAATACTTGAACCATTTCAGAAAGTTTTTATCAGCACACCACAAGAACTCATGGGCGATGCATCAAGAGAGTTAAATCAGAGAAGAGCGGAAGTAAAAGATATGAAGACAGAAGATGATAGCGTAAACATCGAGGCAAAAGCGCCAGTTGCAGAAATGTTTGGATTTGCTTCTGCGATACGATCTGCAACAGGTGGACGTGTTTTATGGAGCACTGAAAACATGGGATTTGAACCCATGCCAAGACAACTCCAAGGGGATGTAGTAAGACAGATAAGAGAAAGAAAAGGTTTGAAACCAGAGCCTTATCCACCAGAATATTACATGGATTAAACTTCATAAAAATTTAAAAATCGTTATATAGGAAACCTAGTTACTCTCCTTAATGGTAGCTATGAAGAGAGGAAACATCCCAATTAATCAGAACTTTGAACTAGAATACCGATATTATGACAAAGATGTAAACTACAAGTATTTCAACAGAAAATTTGAGATCTATCTGTTAGAAAAGAAAGTCCTGAAGAAAAATTACATTTTACACATGGATAACTGTGACATAAGCCCTGGAAAATGGTCTCCACATGTTCATAGAGCATCAAACGTGAGCAAGAAATTGTATTTTGGAGTTTCAACTCTCAATTGGAACGATATAAAAAATAATTTTTTAGATTGCATAATAGGAGAAATTGGGGAAAAACATAAAAAGGATGCGAAAAAGGCTGTTGGAAAACTCTTCTCCCCAAAACTGTAAAAGGTTGAGTGTTTTAAGTACGATTTTTCAGATATTTCTATTTTTGGTTATTACTCTGTAACCCTATATTTTCCATGAATCGGTTCATAAATTTGTCCATTGCGTTTTAATCTATCCAGAGCACCCTCTACTTTACTAGATTCTATGCCTTGTATCTCTGCCTCACTAACTATATCGCTTCTGGCTGCATTGTCGTCTTCTGACGCATTACACAATTTTTGTATAATGTCTATGATTGAACGCATTCTACTCTGCTGGGTATGACTTATTCCAGTTGCAATAATGTCGATATCAAATTTACCAGTCTCTCGATCCATACCCACTCTTCTAAGATATTGATCGATAATAGAAATCGCTCTTTTCGCATCTTCGACAGTTACCTCCTCACTTAGTCTTACACGTGTGCTTGCCTCTGCTAATCGGACGAAAGCTTCTAACTGCCGTGGAGTGAAAGGTACAGAATCCTCAGACGCGCTTCTGAAATCCACGTAATAATTTTTCAACACCTCTGATGCATCATCGCTCATGACTGGGAAAATGTTCCTCTTTGCATATGCCACGTATTTACGGACGAATTCAGGTGTAAATACTGGCATAACGTTTTCCATTAAACTATCTCGTTCTTCTTTGGTGTGTTTTGACTTCTTAGATCTTAATATATTCTCACTGACTTCTCCCGCTTTATGAGTACGTAAAATATGTGTTGCAAGAGCGGTATCAGTTTCTCTATTTGGTTTATCAAGAATGGAAAAAATAAGATCAAAACGTGAAAGCAATGCGGGTGGCATATTAATCTGTTCATGCATAGGTATGAATTCATCAAACCGGCCAAGTTTCGGATTTGCCGCTGCAAGTATTGCACATCGTGCTTTTAACGTCGCGTTTATGCCCGCTTTTGCAACAGAAATCTCCTGCTGTTCCATTGCCTGATGCATTGAACTTCTGTCAGTCTCCTCCATCTTATCTATTTCATCAATACATGCGATGCCCATATCTGCTAATACCAATGCCCCTGCTTCCAACGTCCATCGCCCTTCACCAAATTCGTCTCTTACCGCCGCAGCAGTAAGGCCAGCTGCTGATGACGCCTTTCCCGAAGCATAAATACTCCTTGGAGCGAGTTTAGACATGTATGTAAGCAGCTGTGACTTTGCGGTACCCGGATCACCGACCAGTAGTACATGGATATCGCCTCTGATATAAGTGCCATCTGGCATTTTCTTAGATAAACCACTAAATAACACTAAGACTAACGCCTCTTTTTCCACATTCATCCCATAGATAGTGGGGGCTATACTCTGTCTCATTTTGTTATAAATATCAGGGTCTTTACTTATTTTCAGAATCTCTTCTTCATCTTCGGGTGTAACCTCTACTTCTTCGAATGCGAGCTCTTGCCGTTCAGTGCTATAGGCATCCATGACTTTATTAAACGATGTCAGTCGAAGGGGTCCTCTTCGCCTCTGCTGAGAATGAAGAATACCAGTAACAATGACTCTATCCCCAGGCGCTAGCATTCCAACAAGATCATCTTCAAGATAAGCACTTATTCTTTCAGGTTGAGCGCCACCTCTGAGCCCCTCGGGGTTTTCTTGGATTTCTATTTTTTGAGAATCAATAAACGTAGAGTGATTCATCAGAAGCTTAAACGAGGATATCCGTCCACAGCCTCCTTGATCCTCATAACACTCCGAGGGTTCTTTTAAAATATCTTCCTCCTGATCAATTTTTATAACTGCCCCACACTTTTGGCATTGGAATGCTGCAATCTGAAGCTTAGGGCGTACCTCAGTAGCTTTTTTCACCAAGCCTTCAATCGCAGTATATTTTCCTAAATGATTTGCACGAATCTTTCTAATAAGTATTTTCTGAGTATCGGGGAGATTACCAACTCTAAAATGGAGCTGTAATTTATGTTCAGCAGCGACATCAATATTTTTGAGTGCCTCTTCAGCATTAAAGAGGGCTTTGTATGGCTGATTAATGAGCATTTCTGTCAATGTTGGATATACTTTATCGATATCCCAATAGTCTACAATTAAACTACGATTTTCTGGATATTCTAAGGCAATAGTCTCAATTTCAGATTTACAATTTTCTTCAAAAAAACTCTGCCATGAAGCTACTAAACTCTCGTCCTTCAATAACCGTGCCGTATGAATTCCCCCTTCTCTGGTAAATGTATATTATATTTAAATTTTAGCGGGTGTAGAAACTTCGCAAGTGGGTGCACGTTTCATGCTAATGACTACCCATTTGTATTCTCAACCCCGTTAACCCTTTGAGCATCAGCAGTTTGTGGTAAAGGCTGCTCACTTCCGTGCCTCACCCGATTTCCACAGCAAAGATGTACATATAACCCTCCGATCATATGCAGTCATCACCTCCAATCCCAAAGGACAAGGTTTCATCGTCAACAAACGGATCAATAGATGATCGTTACACCGCCTATTGAATTCGACTCCAGCGTATCGGCGATTTCTGGTAACAGGGAACGCCTAACTCCCCAGTCTATTCTACACCTATCGCCATTTTACCATGATCTACGAATGATTATCCTCTGATATTTAAACAATTGGAAGAATATGTATGTGAGACATATGGCCAGGAATGCCACATCACGAGCTATAGAAAGCCATGCCTGCGACAACTGATCGCCGCCATATAATTGCGATGCAAATTTACCCGCAGTGTATGAATCAATGATTAGTAAGTAGATAGATATAGCAGTTATTATGAAAACTACTATGTTTATATAGAATGACCATTTGTTCCATGTTTTTTTATCTATTTGATGAATTTGAGTTTCTTTCATAAAATCATCCTGAATAGTTGCATTATGAAATTGATATATGAACGTTGTGCTTAAAACTAACTTCAGAAAAAATCAACAATTTTTTTCTGAATTATCTTATCACTCTCAAATAAAGAATCTATGGATTTTTCAACCAGCGTTATTCGCTGACGGGCATAGGTAGGGAGATTGTATTCTTCAGCAATTTTTCTTGAAATATCTAGATATTTTTTTACCGACATTTCATGAACAGTAAGTGTTAATTTTCCACCACACTTTGTACATGAGCCTATAAGAGGAATTCTCCTATATGTTGTATTGCATATAGGACAACGAACTGATTGCTTACTAAATGCCCTTAGATTACCCAATACGTCGGGTAGAAAATGTCTTTCTATTACTTTATAGGCAACATCTGCTTCGTCCACTGCCCGTATCTTTGCCGCTAGGCTTAGTTGCGCGTTCATTTTATCCATCATGCTTTTCAACGTCTTGTATTGAGATTCTTTTGGTCCAACAGAAATATCATCAGTGTCGTGAGTAAAATCAAACTGTTCGTACTGTAAATCAGTACCAATTCGGGCGGAAACAAGACCCATGATTGGTTCCAAATTTTTTGAATGTTCATGTTTTAAAGTAGATTCATAAAATTCGAGAGGGTATCTTGCTAAAGTATCAAGATTATGTGCCTCTTTATCTACTTCCGCAGGATCGATACGAGTAGTAAGAATAAGAGGCAAGTCCATTCTACCTCCTCTCTTATCTGGAATATATGAATGGGAGAAGTTCAAAAGTGCATCCATGAGCAGCATTAATCCATCTTCGTCGCCATCACATCGGACTTGTATCAGTTGGTTGTGCCAAAGCACAGCTTTGTCTTCTAATTTATTACCTTCTATATCCAAACAGTAGGTTGGGTCATTTTTTACTTCTTCCATTTTTAGTTCTTTAACAATATCAAATGTATAATCAGAATAAGAAACGGCTCTGTAATTTATTCCATTATAGTTAATTAATCTCGATATTGTAGGAGGTTTTAGTTCAAACATTTCTTTAGAACGCATTTTCTTTTTATGGGAAACTGGTTTAACATATTCTGCAAATCTATACTTGTCTTCTCCAGTCAATACTAAATGAAAAAGTTGATGGTGAATTGGTTCTTTTCCTAATTTTTTATATTCTTCTAAAACTTTTTTTCCAGGCATCCGCTTCTTTGTTTTGTGATACCTTGCAACTATATTACCTCTGAGTAGAAGATTTGCAACCCCCTCTACTAATTTTTGAGAAACTGAATAAAAAGCTATTCTATCTGGATTCAAACTTATAGAGCCATCACCATCAAAATATGCAGATAGAAAATTTCGTATTGCTTTTTCATCACCATGGTAGATGATTTCTGGAATCTTTTTTTCATAAGCTGTAGATCCTGCCCCCCAGATCGTTGAGAAAAGTATGCAAAGTAATTTTGAGGAGTAGGTCAATTTACTTATTCTCTCATATGGAACCAGTCCAAATAATTTTTTCATATCTGATTTTAATTTGGTTATTACATCTAAATCTTCAACCCTAAATGATACCTGATGAGATGAATTATTCGATCTAGACCAGCCTTCTGCACAATAGAGACCAAGGATCCAAAAAAGAGACTTTATGTCTCTTAAATACGCGGGTATATTCACATGATCTCGCCTAACACCTACTAAGGTTTCCTTAGGCAAATCATCAAAATTAACGTCTGTTTTCTCACAAAGTTTTTTAAAATGAAGTAAGGGTACACTCTTATACCATTTCCCCAAATTTTTCACAAAAGAACCTTTAATCTCACAAAGTTCAATAACTTTCTTTCGCCCTATTTGTTTAACCAGATTTTTAAAGAATCTTTGGGAATTTCTTAGTTTGATATTTAATAAGATATCATCGCTTAGTTTTGAAAGATATTTTACAATATTTATTTCCGATATAATCGTTTCACAAGGATTTTTTAGATTCAATGGTATTCTATCTCCCATTTCTATTTCTCTTGCTTTTTTAACTAGGAAATTACCATCGTTAATAACTAAAATATTGTGATCAGGTGTAATCCTTATCTCTCGGTTAGTGGACGTTTTTATCTTTATCCACTGACTTGTTTTTCCTTTTATGAAATATTTCACTTTTTTCTTTTGAAGTTTGCCTGTTCTTTTATTAAGTGTATAAGCATAGATATTATCCAAAGGATTGATGTTTATCCTTTCTGTACCATATACATCGATACTCTTTGATCCATTCTTTTTTAATTGTTCTTCTACTATCTTGCCTATTTTACTAGTAATAAATTTATCTTTGTTCTGGTCGTAAAGAAAAACCCGATGGTTGAAATCAAAGCAATTTCTCCTTTTCGTTGCATGGAAAAACGGATGTGCATAACATACTTGAGTATCGGTAAACCCTATTATTCTTGCAAGTGCTCCAGCAGATGTATGTGGCGCCAAACCTACTGTCAAATGCCCAGTTAAGTCCTGCAGTTTTCTAATTTTATAAAAACGATCCAATCGGTAAAATTTTGATAGAAGATCATCTACAAATTTTGAAACTTGCACAAAATATTCCGCGCAGGATTTTGAAACTATTACATCTTGAACTTTCAATTCACAGATTTGCTCATCGTATTCTAGGTCATTTCCAAGATAATCTTTTGTATATCCCAATTCCTTTAATCTTTCCAAAGAAGTTCCCATTTCCTTTGGTTTGAAATGCGTAAGCGGGGCGTCTGTCATATCAAAACGTATAGTACCATCTTTGAAAACATGTACACTGTGCTTTGCTCTTAGAATCCCTTTTTCTAAGGGTTCTGGAGTTTTATGTTTTGAGATAGTGCCTATTACGCCTTTAATTGTTTCTGGAAGAATGCGTTCTTTTATGTTTCTTTTTGCACGATTTAATTCTTCTGAAACATTGATTTCGTGGGTTTCTATCCTTCCTTCCATAACTTCTGTATGTGTACCACAGGTACAGAAGAGTTTATAGGTTGTTTTGTTACATTTAGGACATTTTCTCTTTCCTGCTTCGACCTCTATCTTTTTCTTCTCAGCAGCAGTTCTAAGCAACCGCTGGTTTCCACCATAATTTCCCAATGGAAATAAGACGTGGGGCGGAGGTTTCATTTTTCTGGGGGCTGCTTTCTCAGGTCGCCCCATACGTGTTCCAATGCGTAACAATGCACGAGCTCTAATTGTTATTCCAGAAAATTTAGAAGCCAAAGAAAGTGTATCTTCTCCATCTCTAAGTGATTCATATCTGCTTGTTTCGACGATATTTCCATCTTTGATATCTAAACCACAACATCTAATCAAAGGATAGGAATATTTATCCAAAATAAGATTTTCTTCTCTTTGTTTATGACATGCACCAAGCTCTATCAAAATATTCTTTATCTCTGAGTCTTGAGGAAGAACAAGCTTCAAATCCTTATCCAAAACAATCTTTCCATATTCTTTAACATATCTAGATAGCTTAATCAGATCATCTTTGTCTATATCATGCCAAAAGAGATTGAAATTCGGATGAAGCGGTACAGAATATCTCTCTGCCAAATCAAAAGCCTCTTCATAAGAGGGATTTTGTAAATCAACTTCTCTTCCAAAATCTTCATTGATCTTTTTCTGAAGATTTGTATCTGCCTCTTTAATTCCGACAAATGTATGTTCATAAGGTAAACGATCAACTGATTTTTGAAGATCTTGGATCCACCATTCATATACATAAGAGGAATCGGGAAGTAGGGCATTATTTTCAATGAATTCTCCAAATGGAATAAGAATCTCGCCAAGATCAATTATTTTTTTTACATCTTTCCTAACATTTTCTACATTATTGATTTGAATTAAATCTCCATTTTGTAACAATACAATAGGGCCTTCTATTTGATCACATGGAGTGCCTATTGTGCCTTTACCTGGGCGTTCGGTTTTCATTTGTGTTCCAACAGTTATAAAACCATCAAGTATATACATAGCAGCTGGATTAATTGCAGTAGATGCTAGCCCTGCGGTTCGGGCTCTCCCATATCGCAATCGAAATCCGCCCTTTTTAGACGGATGAGAGAGAACCGGCCTTCCTGCTATTACCTCACCGATATATTTGGATGAGGGAGCGATTATTGGAATTTCACCATTTTCCTTATTTTTCTCATCACCCTTATTTACAAAAATATCAAGAAATTCCCATCCCTTAAGTTTAAGTTTTTTAACGTGTTTGAAAATTTTAGGTGCTTTTAAACAGAGTCCTTCTGCTATAACTAGACAAGCACCGCCCCTCAAGCGATTTGTTCCGACCCTAGGCAGATCTCTATATCCAGTGACTTCCACATCTTCTGTTCCTTCACCATTGATACATATAGGGCAATTCGTTGCCACTAGATCTATTTCATCAACTGAAGGCAAATATTGTAGATGTTGAGCTCTTTTATACAAGGGAATTTCTTCTTTATACCGCTCTATCTCTCCAGATGTTGGGATATATTTCTCGATTTTTAGTTCTCTTCTAACAACATCGGCAATAAGAACGCTCATAGCCTGTCCAGTACCGCCTGCACTTCTTATAGGACCCGAGAAATAAAGATCCACATAATTTGTACCATCTTTGTTTTTTCCTAATTTTACTTCTGCTATGCCTTCTAGAGGCGCAACTAAAACACCCTCAGTGAGTATGGCAAGCCCGGTTCTTATGGCTTGATTTAGGGCATCTTCAAGTTTTTTAAATTTGTAGGTTTTTCCGTTAACAATTTGTTTGGCAATTTCTAAAGATACGAGTTCGCGATCGCCAATCTTTTTGGTGGCCTGACGAATTTTTGGAGCTATTCCTTTTGGTCCAACAAGTTGCTCAACTCGTGCAGCCAAATCCAGGGCTTGTGGTATTTCAACGGTAAATTCAGGATCAAAGCCTTTCTTTCTTGCATTCTTTGCGATATCATAACATCTGTCTATTTCTTTCTGCAATTGGCTAAAATATTCACGCATGCTTGAACTAACTGCAATATTTTTAGATAAATCCCCATCCATGTTTTCTCGCTCTAAAAATAAACGATTCTAAATGCACAAAACGTGTTTAAAGTTTTGTGTTATCGTAGGAGTTCCACAAGAAATAAAGGGGTTATTTTATGATTTTTAACATTTAGAAATCATGAAATTTTTTAGTTGAAATCCATTGTTGTTGCATTTCCTGTTTTAAGATTTACTATAGGCAATTTTGCTGAGTCAGGGATAAAGTTTAACATTTTTTGATACGAAGTCTGCGCTTGCCAGCTTGATGCATTTATCAATGTCACCCCTCGGTAATTGTCAATATTTGCTATATGAACGTGACCTGTAACAAATATATCTGGAACTTTGTCGATAATCATATAATCAGAATGTTCAGGAGCAAGCGGCGTATAACCTCCATACGCAGGTGCTAGATGACGTTTTTTTAGCATAACTTTCATAACTTCGGTAGGTTCGTTGTAATTCAAATATTGGATATTCGTTGAAAAATCTAGAAGGCTTTGGCCATGGTATGATAGTATTTCTACACCATGTAAAGAAAGATAACAAGGATTGCCTACAAATATAAACTCTCTTCCTGAAAAAATATCTCGAATTTCTTTTCCAAATGTTGGCTGAGGTTCTGCTGGTCTAACTGCATCGTGGTTGCCTGGTTGAAGAACTACTGAAATATGATCTGGGATAAGCTCCAACTGTTTAGCTAGTGCGTCGTACTGTTCATATATATTACTTATCGAAAGTTCTTTTTCCTGGTTAGGATAGATACCTATTCCATCGGCTAGATCCCCTGGCAAAATCAAGTATTTTATTTTACTGGCTACATCCTTTTGTCTTGAGTTACCCAAGCTACCGTTTATCCATTTGAGAAAGGCATTCCACTCATCTTCCATGAACATATTACTACCCATATGGATATCAGAAAGAAATGCAACACATACGGGAACTTCTGCTCTATTTTTGTCATGTTGTAGCTTTATGTCTGGAAAAACAATATTTTGAACGATTATCAGATCACCGTTTTTACTAATTTTACCAACAACACCTATAATCTCATCTACAATAACTTCATTTGCCAGCTGACTAACTTCATTGTGATTTTTTAAAGCCATTAGCGTAGCGGTGCCAGTTTCATCCTCGATTTCAATTAGCCTGTGTCCATTAATTGTAGTTTTAACACTTTTTACAATTCCAACCAATTGAACATCGGACAAGCTTTTTTTGATTCGATTTATGGGAATAGTATTTATCATTTCCCTTCTCTGGCTACGAAGTATCTTGCGCAAAACATTATATCTATCTCTGAACAATTTTACAAAATCTTGAGTTGTACCCCTGCAGGTACTGTTCCCTGTTACATCCTCCAATATTTCAATTTCAGATTCATACTCTTTTGATAGTGGCTTCCATCCTTTCACAGCTGTTATTTCTAAGGTTTGAGGAACTTTTTTTTCAATATCCTTGATATCCGATTCCAACTGATCTTCTGTGTCAGGGTCATCATATTCATCATTATTTGAAACTTCTTCTATCAATACATTGCTGTTGTATATTTCAGAAAGAATCTTGTTTTGTACTTCTTTTTTGTCCAATAGGTTATCATCTAGCTTGGGTATCTCTTTAATTTTGGCAGATTCTTCTATATACTTTATATTTTCAACTGTTAAAATAAAAGGATACTCCTTAAGACTTTTAATCAGGAACGATGCGAATTCATTAGGATCTTCTTTAGATGAAATGTATTTTAGTGCATCTGGTTGAATAAATGTACTGTGCTCAGAGAATAACTTAAGAATTGATTTCATTTTCTAGCCTACAAAAATATTTCAAATAGACGTATGCGATATCACGTTTTTAGAATTATGGTTTAGCATTCAAATTGACTGAATTTATAGTAGATAAAGAGCGATTATGACTAACAACATTTATAAACTTGTAGAATATGTGGGATGTGATGTGAAAAGATGGTAAAAGAAAGAAAATATAAGATACCCGAGGAATGTCTGCGTGGGGTATCTGGAAAAAATAAGCTGGTATTGGTAAATTATCTTACGCATAGGTCAAGACCAAGCCTTGAACTTGAATCAAATACTATAATAAATGATAGGGATTTGATACTCACTCTTGCAAGATGCCTTAAAGAAAAGATGTTTAAAAACACATCAAAAGAAGATATGATGGATTTCTTCGATACCATAAGCGAGAAAAGCCGTAACCTGTATGGTACTAAGATAATTTTATTCTATCGTTGGTTGTTTGAACTTGATAAGAGGGAGATACCTGAAAACATGAAGTGGTTTACATATACCACCAAAGCCAAGAGATTAAAAAGACTTGATCCGGAATTATTTAAAAAATGTCTTATCACGCCAGAGCAGTATGATAAGATAATGAAGATAACAATACATCCACAAGTCAGGGCAATGTTTGAAACATTATATCTTGGTGGGATGCGACCATCGGAACTAACTAGTATGAAGATAAGTGGTGTGAAAATTGATGGTGTGGTTGAGGTCACGGTGATGGAGAGCAAAACAATACCCAGGGTTATCCCATTAAGCGAGATACCTCATAATCTGCTCCATTGGTGCGATATACACCCTAATAAAGACGATCCAGATAAGCCATTATGGTACACACTTAGCAGAAGAGAAGAGGAATACAAGCGGCTGAATAGATGGGGTGTTGCGGATAGATTGCAGGAAGCATGTAGTAAAGCGGGGATAATTAGACATACGCCCAAGCATTTCAGGAGCACCAGGGCAACTATAATGTTTTCAGAGCGGAGCAAAGATGGTGGTTTGATATGGAGTAACGGTCAGATCGGTAAATTCTTTGGTTGGTCACCGGAAAGGGTTGATGCACGAAGGGAACAGTATGATATGTCGGGATATGAAGATCTGAAAGAAACGATGCGTAAGCGGGTTGGTGCTGGAAAATCAATCATTGAAAAAGCCAGGGAGAGAGATACAGAGGTTGAAGTGCTGAAAAAAGAGATCGCAGAATTAAAAAACAGAGAAGCAAATAGAAAAGAAGAGTTTAGCAGAATGTTAGATAAGAAACTTGAAGATATAGCCACAGGAAAATATAAACCGCATTGGGTTGAACAGAAGGTTAAGAAAGAAAAGGATTAGCCTTCTTTCTTTTTATTTTTCAATCCAGATTTTTAGCAGGATCAAGGCAAAAAAAATTCTTTCTACATCATATAAAAATGTTTTTAAAGAAATAGATGTTGTGAAATTTGAGGTAGTGGGAGAGAATCAATGACAAAATTTGCAGATCTTTCTAATAAGCAAAAATTTCTTTCTTATTTCTTATGTGTTTCAGCTATTATAACTGTTATAACGTATTTGTTAATAATAAAATTTTTACCATCTTCAATAACAGTTTACACATTATTAATCTATCCTGTATTATTATCTGTATTAGAAGGAATGCTTGGAACATATTTTTATTTTCCAAATAGATTCAAGAAGGTAACTTTGTTTATATTGTTATTTTTAGCAGGTATTACCCTTTTTTCTATGTATTTTTTTGAAAATTATGTCGAAAGAAGTATCTATTCTATTGAAGTGGCTGTCTTTGTCTTTGCAGTTTTTTACAGTATGGTTCTAATGCTTAATTATGTGGGTAGACAAGTATCATCTGTTGCCGCCTCAAAATTTTTAAAACCATATTTGCCTGAAAGAAAGATGATAAAAAAATTTGCAATTTCTTACAATGTGGAGAAGTTTAAAACTATGGAATTGACTAATACTTTTGCTTTTCTTTTAACTCGATTATTTAACTATTCCGATGAAAAAAAGCATGACGAAGATAATGGAGAATTTCTGAATTTACTTAAGAAACATAATTCGGATGAATGTGTTTTTCTCAAATTTTCATCTAAATACGATAAAGCATTTATTTTACCTATTTTATTAACAGATAATATTGCCTATTCTTGTGATGAAGATAAAACGGGTTTCATCAAAAGTATTTTGTCTGTTTTGTTAAAATTTAAGATAGACAAAATTAGTAATGAAGAAGCAGATAGCATACTTGAAAGTTTTAAAAAAATCACACAACCGATTTCAAAAGATAGGTTAACACAATTTAAGTGGAGTTTCATTATAATCATTGTTACCCTAAGTTTAATTTCGTTTGCTACGGCTATTGTATTATATTATCAACAGTTAACTGATTTTTTAATAAATATAATAAAAGGAATTGGATCAGAACCAGTTAATATTGCAATTGGCGGTATTTTAATGCTATTTTTCATAGGTCTTTATAAAAAAGTTTTTGGTATTGTCAAAAGTAAACTTTCCAAAAAATAATTTTCGCAGAAGCAACGCTAAAACTGCATTCTGTGTCTTACAAGATATGTTTTTAAATAAGGAGATGTTGTGAAATTGTAGCTTAAAGGGGAAAGAAAATGTCCAATAATCATTACCTAGATTTATTTAAGGAAATGGGAAAAAATAGAAGAGATTATAATGATAGATTATGGGCAACGGTAAAGTTCATTACGACAATTTTTATAGCATTAGTATCGGTTTCATTATCCCTTGTTTCTTTTTTGTATATTAATACTAATAATGATTATAAAATTATTGTTAATTCAGCTTTTAATCCTTTATTCTTGATTCCCTTAATGCTAATATCCATTGCACTTTTTGTTTCATGTCTTGGATGGGGGAATTTTAAAAGGGAAAATGATAGACTTTATGAAATATTGGCAATTTTAAATAAGATTGAAAATAAATTGGGTTTTCACAAAAAAATTAATAATAAAAAAACAAATTTTCCGGATGATAAATATATAATTCCTGATGCTTGGGTTGAAATAAAAAAAGGTATTAAAAAAGACATAAGAACAACAAAAGATTTTAGAGATGCAATGTTTGATAGGTCAACTATGCGTGAACGTGGGAGATTTTATTTCACTTTTCGATGGTTATTTTTTGTATATATAGTAATTTCAATCATATTGATATTATTTTTTGCTTTTCTGGGGTTTTATCAAGCATAATGATTAATTTTCGCAGAAGCAAGTTTTTAAAGTAAATGCTGTTATGAGATTGTAATGTTATCGTAATGTGAAAAGAAAAGGAGGCGAAAAGATATGACAATCTATCGTAAAAAGAAGGGTAGTGATACATGGCATTGGTGTACGAATTGTACAAATTGGCCTACATCAGATTATGATCAAATAGAAAGAGACAATAGGCCAAGTTCTGGTGAACTCGATAAGCAATGCAGAGCAAAGGAAAAAGAAGGTAATTGCAAAAAATAACCCATTATCGAAACTTTCTTGGAGGAAAAATGAAAAATGAAAATTAAAGAGAGACCAATATGCAGAAAAATAATTAAAGAATTTATGAAAAAATATGATGTAACTCTTGAAAAAATGTATCGTGACCGTTACATTATTCATTTTAACAAGAGTGTGGTTACGCAGATGCGAAAAATGTTGTATGAGAATGATATTAAATATCAAAGTGTTGGATATGATACGAGTGAAAAAACATATCAATATTGGCGCAGAAAACGAGCAAGACCAAATGATTGTTTTTGCCCCAAATGTAATGATATGGTAAATTTCCTGGTGTGTGTAGAAAAAGATAGCAAGAAAAAATGTTATTGTAGCGAATGCTATGAATTGTTTAAAAAAGGTTGGTTTGAGCGTTAGAATATGAGCAAGAATGAGTATAATGTTTATATAAGAGGCATATCAGAATCTCACTATTCGAGATATAATATACATTTACTCACCCCCCACAGAGATAAGGAAAAATAAAATCCTCTCCTGTTGGAATAGAGGGGATAATGACTTATTCCTGTTTTCTGACGCATTTTACCTAGTGTTTAGGGGGAAAAACAGGGTTGCAAAGCATTATTTTACTATTTATATATATTGCCGATAATAATATCGTTGTTTGCCGATAATTATTTTTTAAAAAATATATTAAAATTCAATAAATGTTATATAAACCTCACATTTTAGGTGTTTTTTTCGGAAAATGCCTGTTATGAATGTTACATAAAAGTGATTCCTTTATATAGTGACCAAAAAATATAAATAGTAGAACAGCACATAGTTATATGTGAGGAGATAGATAAATTTAAAAAGTTAAACTTGAACAGGAATGTTTAAGTATTATGTGAACACAATAAGTAAGTAGGGAGAATAATTTAAAAATCTCCAATTAAAGAATAAAGGATGAAGCAGGGATATAGAAAGATAGAAAGAGATAAGGAATTAAATCTCTTTTTGAAACATTGTTTTTTCTTAGTTAGTGGTAACTTTGTTTTTTGGAGATGAATAATTTATGGAAAATCCAGAAGTAGATAATGAGATATTGAAAGAAATCGAGGGCGTGGAATGGAATCTCGGTATAATATTCCGAGGGACATTAGTTGATTTCAGCAAGATACAAAAAGACCTCAGAGAAAGAGGACTGCATATTTTCTACGTCAAGAAGGTGCTAAAGGATAAATTAGTGATCCAGGTTGAGAAAACAACCCAAAATGGGATAAAAGAATGAATGTGATTTTCCTATTCTGAAATAAACACACAGTAGGTTTTTATAATGTTATTGACAGGATAGGAATGTAACATCATTGTGATGTTCCACTAAAAGAAAGTGAATATGGGAGTGTGAAAAAATGAATGGTGAGGTAGTAAAAAGATTTTTAAATCAACATGTAAAAATCTGTCTAAAGAACGGTTTTTTAATAGATGGATATATCCGTGAAATTTTTGAAGATTGCATAGTATTTGTAAGGAAGGGGAATGAATCCGTCCTCGACTTAGACGGTATAAGTGAAATTGTGAAGGTGAGTGAATAAAATGGATAAGATACCTTTAGAACTTAAGCAATTAAAACAATGGGTAGTATGGCGACATGAAATAGTAAACGATAAAAAAACAAAAGTACCATATGATTGTAAAACAGGAAAAAGAGCAAGTAGCATGGATAAAAACACATGGAATACATATAAAGAAGTCGTAGAATACAAAAATAAAGCCGGTGTGGGCTTTGTGGTCACAGAAGAAGATAAATACACCTGGATAGACCTCGACAACTGTGTAAAAGATGGTAGAATAACCGATGAAGCGATGAAGATAGTAAAAGAGATGGAGACATATACAGAATATTCTCCAAGTGGCACAGGGTTGCATCTCATATGTATTGGTAAAAAGAAAGGTAGCAAATGCAAGAAAATCATAGAGATGTATGACGATAAACGATTCCTATGTATGACAGGCAACATATATGAAAAGTATGATGCAATCAATGAAAGACAGGAACGACTAGACGCACTATATGATAGTTATTTTCCTGCCGAAGAAACACATAATTTTGTTGAACAGGTAGACAGACACACAGCACTCACCGATGCTGAAATAATAGAAAAAGCAGAAAAATCTACCAATGGGGATAAATTCAAACGATTATTTGAAGGCGATTGGAAATCTGATTATCCATCACAATCAGAAGCAGATCAAGGTTTCTGTGTGATATTGGCGTTCTGGACTAATAAGAATAAAATACAGATTGATAGAATATTCAGACAGTCAGGATTGTATAGGAAAAAATGGGATAGACCAGACTATAGAGAGACAACAATCGACAACGCAATACTTCTCACACGGGAAACATATATAGCAAAAGGAATGAAAGAATTTACAGATAAAAAAGCAGAAACAGAAACTACAGCATTACAGCTCACAGAAGAACATATTAAGATACTTAAAGACCACAAATTACTTAGAAGAATAGTAACAGAAGTTAATAAAAATCACGTTGGAGAAAAAGATAGCATAATGGCGTTAACCTGTGCATCATTTACAGGTAAAGTAAAGAATGTAAAGCCGGAGAGTCAAAACGATGTTGTCACAGGTGAAACAGGCATAGGGAAAGATGGGTTTGTATATGCAGTGTTAAAGGTGATAGCCCCAGACAGCATAGAATGGTTTGTAAAGGTCACAAGTGAGTTCTTAGCGTATTATAAAAGCAAAGACAAGAGTTGGGATTGGGATAATAAAATATTGGTAATCGAAGATCCAACAACGGATTTTCTTAAAAGCAATACTTTAAAAGTATTTTTAAGTGGTAGAAAGGAAAAAAAAGGTGGAACAGTAGACCATGGAAAAGCAAAAATATTACATGTAAAAGGAAAACCTGTTGTATTTGTAACCACAGCAGAGACTGAGATTAACAATGAATCAATACGCAGATTACCATGTATAACACTTGACAAGTCCAGGAAATTAACAATAACTGTGAAAAAAAGACTATCACAAGAAGCAGATGGAACAGCCCAAAAAATAGAACCGGATGAAAAACTCATCCAGGCATTAAAATTTTTAGAACCCTACAATGTGATAATACCTTTTTCGCAGTGTTTAGATGATAAATTTCCAGACAGTGTACTAATGCGGACCTACTACAGCCGGTTCCTAGACTACATAAAAGCAAGCGCAGTACTGCATCAATATCAAAGATATAAAACCAAGGATGGCTGGTTGATTGCAGAGGGAGAAGACTACGAACTTGCAAGAATCACATTTATGAAGACAGTAAGCAACAAAGGAATGATATCCCTATCAAGTGAACAACAAAGAGTACTGGAATACATAAACGATCATCCATTGGGTGTATTTCGATATGATATAATAGAACAGACAGGGATAGAAAGGCATGTTGTGGATTCAACTATAAGCCTGTTGATAAGAAACGGTGTCATAACAGCACTAGAAGAAGAAAATGAACGAGCACATAGAAAGACAGCAAAATACAGCGCCATGTTTCTAACAGAGTTTTCTTTGCCAGTGTGGAATGAGATATTAAAGGATGAAAAATATGAGTTGGTCACCAATTGGTCGACCGTAGGTCGACCGGGCGACCTAAATTTAGCATCCTACAGGAGTAAAAATGAAAAAAAATTTTGGTCCAATGGTCCCTGGGGAGTACTACAGTATAATAAAGAATTAAGAAAAAAATATTTTAACATTGAAGACGAGTTGTTAATCACAGATGATAACGGTAAAACTGTACTAATAGTACAATATTTAGATATTTCTTCGGAACACCAGGCGACCCCCTTTTCAACAGGAGAAGAGATCGACCGGGTCGACCTACGGCGACCTACGGCGACTAAATGGGTTTTAGAATATAAAAAAGGTGATTAAATGAACTGTAAAATGACAGATTGTGTGCATTATCAAAAATATATGCCATGGTGTGATATGGACCAGGTAATAATGCAGCATCTTGAAGCAAAAATGTTAGGTGTGTCGGAGCCTAGCGATATTATGTGTGTGAATAAGCCTGAGGACTGTCCATATTATGAAAAGTGTTAAGAGAAGATGTAAAACATGAAAATCAAGGCACAACTCGTATGCAGAAAAGGTAGGTCAATTAACTTTTATATTTTCTCTATTTCTAATTAACATCAATGATAATTAAATAACATTGTAAATAGAGGCGCTACCAAGCCGAAAATAAATTTTTTTCCAGGTTTTCATAGGGGGCGGTCTATAATGAGTTTATAACAATATTTTCTCCTGTTGATACTATATGTGTCGTACTTATATCAGCGTGTCTCAGATGCGTTATATGTGGTTTTAACACGACATTAGGCAGTAACCTGCGGAGAAATTTTATTGGACGTTATAAGGGGGTATAGACATATATTTTGTATATATATATTTAGACATATCCTGAGATCATTCCGAGAACGCAACGATTCATTGTTTAAGATATATTTTTAAAGAAATAGATGTTGTGAAATTGTAATGTAAGCGTAACGTAAAGAGATGTGATGCATGAGAAAGATAGTGATATTGCTGATTGCTTTGATGGTGATTAGTGTAGGATTTTTAAGTGGGTGTGAAGAGAGCACCAATTATGGAGATGATGGAGTTACAACATTATCAATGTTTATTGATAAGAGAGAGACTGCCTCTAGGAGAATTACTTGGATGGTATCCCAAATCGAAGGAGCACCAGTGGCAGACAATGGATATACATGGTCATTGTTGGATAGTTATGGAACAGAGGATTATGATGCTACACTTTCCTTTAACGATAAAAACGATGACAATTACATCAACGCAGGAGATAACTTTGTGGTTACTGCTTCGTCCACAGGATACTATGTATTAGAGATTAGTCGCTCCCCAATAGGTTATCTTATTTTCAAGAGCGCTCCAGTTAACTATGCTATACCTAATTATCCAATTTATCGTCATACGGTAGAACTTGAAGTTACAGGGAGCACTGTTTCAGATGAGGCATATGTTGATTTGAGTTATACATTTGATGATAGAACTTATAGCTATGATTACATATCTCTTCCATGGAGTCGTAAAACAACACGTGCAGAAGAAGGAGAATGGTATTATGTTTATGCTCAAAATAATGGTGAATATCTGTATATAGAAGCAACAATTACTATTGATGGCAGGGTAGTTGAAACAGATATAAGTTACAGTGATTATGGCGTAGTTTCAGTTGGCAGTTTTGTATAAATAGTGATTAAAAAGTAATAAAGATGTCACTCTTATGCATAATGAAATTGTAGATTTGGAGGAGGGAAAATATGGATAGACAAGAAATTTTACTTGAAGTTATTATGAAGGAAATTTCCAAAGTAGAACGACACCTGAATATAATATCTACAATACTCATAATTTGGTTTCTTTTCTGGGTTATATCGTTAATATTAACAATATTAATATCTTGATAATTGAAAAGGCGGTTGTACTGGGATAACATCGAAAATGAACTGACTTACGAACAAGAGGATTTGGTTATTAACGGGAGAAAAGAGAAATAAATTTATATGTGCTTGTTGGTCATAATATCACATTATAGTAGATAAAGTTTAATATTGAAAGTATTAATATGATAAATTGGTTAGGTGCCTGACATGACACAGATATCCGAGGCAAAAAAAGGGAAAATAACCGAGCAAATCAAAAATGTCGCTAAAAATGAAAACATAGATGTAGAAATAATCAGAAGGAGAGTTGCCTCAGGCAAGATTGTTATTCCTTTCAATCCAATTCATTCTCCAAACTCCCTAGGCATTGGGAAAAGATTAAGAGTTAAGGTAAACGCAAACATTGGAACTTCTATGGAACATTGCAATATCAACGAAGAAATTGAGAAGGCAAAGGTTTCTATGGAATCGGGTGCCCACGCCATTATGGATCTATCAACAGGAGGAGATCTTGATAAGATCCGTACATCACTCCTTAAAACAGTGAACGTACCGTTTGGTACAGTCCCTATCTATCAGGCAGGGATCGAGGCTATCGAGAAACATGGTGCCATTGTTGACATGACTGAAGATGATATGTTTAATATATTTGAGCATCAAGCGAAAC
This sequence comes from Thermoplasmatota archaeon, assembly GCA_030619765.1. GTDB lineage: Archaea > Thermoplasmatota > E2 > DHVEG-1 > DHVEG-1 > JAGLML01. Next base: position 11,380 of record JAUXAU010000019.1, on the reverse strand, counting down.
AAGGTGTTGATTTTGCAGTCGTACATGTCGGCGTAACCAAAGTAAGTGTGGAACGGCTAAGAAAACAAAAACGTCTCATACCCATGGTCTCACGAGGTGGGTCATTTCACATGGCGTGGATATTACATAATGAGCAAGAAAATCCACTGTACAAGAACTTTGACTATCTGCTTGAAATTGCAAGTAAATATGATTTAACACTCAGTCTTGGAGATGGCATGAGATCTGGAGCTATATATGATTCTAACGATCGAGCAAAATTCCAAGAATTACTTATTGTAGGAGAACTTATCGAGCGAGCACGGGAAAAAGGTGTTCAAGCCATGGTGGAAGGGCCTGGACATATGCCCTTAAATGATATTCAATCAAATATTCAGGTAATGAAAACAGTAACAAATGAAGCTCCCTATTTTGTTCTCGGTCCGTTGGTTACCGATATTGCACCAGGATACGATCATTTTGTTGGGGGCATAGGTGGAGCAATAGCAGGTTTTGCTGGAGCTGACTTCCTCTGCTATCTTACTCCTGCAGAGCATCTTTCTCTTCCCGATAAAGATGATGTAAGAGAAGGAGTTATTGCGGCAAGGATAGCTGCACATGCCGCAGATCTTGCAAGAGGGATTGATAGAGACATCGATATTAATTTTAGTAAAGCTCGTGAAGATCTAAACTGGGAGAAAATGTTTGATCTTTGTATAGATCCAAAAAAGGCAAGGGAATATAGAGAAAAGCGATTACCTCTAGAGGATACAAATGCATGTTCCATGTGCGGGAAACTATGTGCCATTGAAATGGTTAAAAAACACTTGAAAAAGGGATAAAAACCTTTCTTTTTTTTCTTTGGTGCTCAGATATATAAACAACTATTTTGATTATGCACCATTTATGAATCCTGTTATACTAGCATTGCCAGCGTTTATCATCGGGATAATTCTACTCTGGAAAGGTTCGGACATACTAGTAGAGAACACCTCAAAAACTGCAGCTCAATTAGGTATCTCCACTTTGATTATCTCAACTATACTCGTTGGATTTGGTACATCAGCACCAGAATTTGCTGTCTCTGTCGGAGCGGCGATTCAAAAAAATTCAGACATATCGCTAGGGAATATCATAGGCTCCTGTGTAGCCAATCTGTTACTTGTATTAGGGGTTGCTGCTATAGTTCGACCAATTAAAATTAACAAAAGCATCATAAGAAGGGAATATCCAATAATGCTCGGAGCCACCGTTGTATTTCTCTTATCTTCATATTTTGGATTATTAGACACCAATCATTGGATCGGAGGAATTGTATTCCTATTTTTATTTGCCATATTTGTAGCCTATTTTATAATACGTGTAAAAAATGAGAGAGACAATAGTAAAAAAATCGATGTTGGAAAAACCCAGAAAAACATAATTTTCATGATACTAGGAATCTTAGGAGTTGTTGCCGGAGCCTGGCTTTTAATTAACGCATCAGTGACGATCGCTGAATATTTAGGTATCTCAATATTTATCATTTCAATTTCAATGGTAGCTGTAGGCACTTCGGTTCCTGAGCTTGTGGTTTCATCAATGGCCGCATACAAGAAGGAGTCAGACATCGCTGTTGGAAATGTACTAGGATCAAATGTATTCAACATCTTACTAATTTTGGGCTTCGCAGCTCTTTTCATACCACTTAAAGCCACGGCGTCTCTAGATCACTTGCTGATTCTCTTAGGGGTAACATTTGTGATGTTTCCAATATTATTCACGAGACAGGTTATCTCTAGAAGAGAAGGGGTTCTTATGCTTGTAATTTATTCTGTTTTCATCTGGTACATCTTTTTTTCTTTATTGTAAAAATCAAACTCTATAAATAGGAAAAATTTATTCCTATCAATGAATATGGATAATGATAAGAAAATCAAGATAAATGATGTTTTTCCTATTGTATTGATGGGTTTTTTATTTGTTATTATCTACAGTTTGGCCTTGCTTATAATTGGACCATTTGAAGCAGCTGGCGTAGAACCAGCATTTGAAAATCCTGATAATCCCATGAATCTTGTGTTTTTCTTTGTAATAATAATTGTAATGACAATGGTAATACTATTAATTGCAAAGTATTGGAAAAAACAGTTGATACAAATTATTATCTTGGGGGCAATAGGTTATACTGTTGCCTATGTTTTTTATCCCTTGTTTACTTTTGTAGTTCCCTGGCTATTTTCAGCAGTTCTTTCGATAGCTGTTGCGGGCATGATTGTTGCAATACTTTTCAAGTATCCCGAATGGTATGTTGTAGATATAAGTGGCATCATAGTAGGTGCTGGTGCTATTGCAATATTCGGTATTTCTTTAGGTGTTTTTTTAGTGATTTTACTACTTATTGGATTAGCGATTTATGATGCGATATCGGTCTATAAAACCAAGCATATGGTTGATCTTGCAGATACCGTTATGGATCTTAAACTACCTGTTTTGCTGGTGATACCAAAGGTCAGACATTATTCCTTAATCAGAGAAACAAAGAGTTTGAAAGAAAAACTCAAAGAAGGTGAAGAACGAGAAGCATTTTTCATGGGACTTGGAGATGTTGTAATGCCAGGGATCTTGGTAGCTGCAATTTATCATAATCCTGATATTAGTAACAGTTTACCAATAGCATTATCGGTAATACTTGGCACTCTTGTTGGTTTTGTGATACTTATGACCTTTGTTGTAAAAGGTAAGCCTCAGGCAGGATTACCATGTCTTTGCGGTGGTGCAATTTTAGGTTATATAGTATCAAGCTATGTGTTATATGGAGAATTAGTTGGACTTAGCTTTGCCTTTTAAAATTAATATTTTGTTCTAAAATGATTCTCTTCACACCAGATTTTACCGTCAGAGTGATTTAAAGGTTTATTACAGTGAGGACAGGTAATTTTTTCCAAAAAATGTTCAAGCCAAATTTCTCTTACTTGCATTACTGTCTCATTTTCTATTCTTTTTAGAATTTCTTTTTGTTCTTTGGTTGTTGCTAGCTTTTCTAAGTTTGAGAAATCGATATTACGTGGTTTTTGGGAATAAACGGGATCGTAATATGTAGACTGATCAACCGCAGTTGTTGCTTTAAACTCTTCTTTAGCTCTACTCTTTATTAGAGCTGCTGATAAAATAACACCGCTTATAAAACCACCAATGTGTGCTAGATAGGCAATGCTTGGGTCACCTCCTATGAACACATAGACGCTCTGAATGCCAATAAAGATAATTCCTGCAAATAATATGGGAATTTTCATTATAAAAAAACCAACTGGAAAAAATACCTTATCTCTAGGATAGGCATACGCATATGCTCCTAAAACACCAGATATTGCTCCAGACGCTCCAATAAGGCCAATCCTTGGATCAAAATGAATTGGGGACGGCAGGAAAGGAACCAATAATGAATGAAACAGAGCTGCGCAGACCCCTGTTATAAGATAAATCCCTAGAAATTTATTTCTCCCGATCCGTCCTTCGAAATGGGGCGCTATAAGAACAAACATCAATGTATTGAAGATTATGTGGAAAAAATCAGAGGTACTATGAAGAAACATTGAAGTAAACAAAGTATATATTTGAGGGAAAAAATCTAGTGAGAGATAAATCGGCCTAAATGCTAAATCACCGATTATTTCCCGTGTAAAAGCAAGGGAAAGGACAAATACAATAAAATTTGTTATAATGATTGCATATATCATCATCAATTTTTTATAATATGCAAAAACAATCGTTCCAATCATTATGCAAATAGCAATTATAGAGACTAACTCTAATTGTAGTATTACTATGTCCATTTTCTTTTTCTCCAGTCACTTGCTACTAACGCAAATGTCACACCGTATATAAGCACAATAAGTAATGGATTTTTATAATCTGCTAAAGAGAAACCAGAATCTTTTGCTGTTGGCGGGCCAAGCTCCCAATCATAAAAAAATACTTCTGCATAATATGTTGCAATCTCTTCGTTTTCTATAATTATGCCTGCTTCCCGGTTTCTAGTAACGGAGTTTTCATTCCAATTGATGCTGGCAATTAAAACAGATTTATTGTCAACAATCATCCCTTTATTATGAATATTTGTAAAATAGGACCAATTAGTATAAAGGAATTTCACTTCGATACCATTTTCCTCAAAGTATTGTTTTGTCTGGTTGCATTTTTCATTGGTAGCCTCATAGTATGGGTTATAATTCAATATTATCTTTATGTCAACACCTTGATTTGATTTATTGATAAGTCGTTTAACAAACGGACTAATTTTATTCTTCCAGTCTTTGTAAATATAAAGCTGTTCTATGTATATGCTAGTATTCGCGGATTCTATAAGATTGCAGATTGCTCTTTCACTTGTATCTGGAGAAAAAACGGGTACGGCAGTGAAGTTTCCAGTAAATGTTTTTGATTCGAATTGTGGTTCATACGAACCTTTATAAACAGATTTATCGATGAAAAAATCAGTTGAAATAGAGAAATCCATATCATCAAACGAATAGCTATCGCACCTCTGTGGATCCCAATCGTCAAGAAAAACACTCAAAAAATAATTTGCTACATTTTCATTTTTCACTACTATGCCCCACTCTCGATTTCCAAAGGTTGGGTCTATTGGTATGCCTGTCTTCGCCCAATTGCAACTTTCTACAATCAAAGTGTTATTGTCTATTATAAGATATTTTCCGTGATCAAAAGTGTATCTTGCATAAACATCGTTTTTTTTGTCGTTTACAATTAATCTTATTTTCCCGCCGTTATTTCTTATCCTATTTAGTATGAATCTTTCTCTCTCATCGATACCTCCTACTGGTGAACCTTCTAAAAATACATTTACAGAGACATTTCTTTTTAATGCTGCAACAAGCTCATCACACAAAAAGGGATTTGTAAACTCATAGATATTAAAATAAATTGATTCGCTTGCATTTCGTAATTCATTTACTATCGTTTTAAAACTGCAGTCAGGGGAGACAAATGTCTTTATCTCTCCTGTAAATGATAAACGAGCATAGGGGAAATTTGATTGGCCGATACCATATCTTCTTGGATGAATCCAATCACTGGAAGTGTTGATGTCTACTGGTACACCACACCTGTTAAAATTTCTTTTGAGAATCACTCCCACTCCTGAGCGATTGACGGGCAATCCACTCCATCCATTGCAGTTGTATTCTATTTCGCCATAGACGACGATATCTACCGTATGGTTGTATCGGTCTTTCAATGCTACTGCCCCTCCATTATTGCTTAATCTAAATGTTTTAGGAGCGGCCATCTGTGGTATCTGATCATTTGAGTCAACGGCATATTCAAAATCAGGAAATTTTCCTGTTTCCCTCTTAAAAGCACTTGCGTTTTGAGTGATATGAACAGAGGTTTTTGGAAATATTATTGTATGCTCAGGAAAAATAATCTTAGTTTGGTCATCGACACCTTTCCAAGGTTTATTAGTAATATACCAACCAGAAATGTTCAATTTATTGTTTGTTGGATTATATATTGTAGTAAATTCATTATTAACTCTAGAATGAGTGTGATAATAAACCTCAGTTATCAAAATACTTTTACTTGCATTAACTGGACGTGTGCTGTAAATTTCAACCTGAATTGAAAATTCGTTGTTGGAATCGTCAAATTCCTCAATACTATTTTCTTCATCAACAATCACAAAAATAGTATGATTTCCCTCTTCTAAATTCGTAGTATCCCATTCAACAGAAGGATATTTTTGATATTTGCTTATCGAATCATAGTGTTTGCTTCCAATAAAGTGCTTAGTATCTTTAAAATCATGATAAAACGTTACATCAACGTCTGTTGCATTGTAGTTTCCAAGGTTTTTCACTCGTGCTTTTATTTTTACAGTTTCTCCTTCTCCAAATCTATTATTTTTTTGACTGAATGTATCAAAACACGTGAGATTGGTAATTGTCAGATCGGGTGCAAGAATATCGATTGTAACGGTTATTTCATCTGATTCACCGACATCATTTTCAGAAGTTGAATAAATAGTGATATTGGCACTTTTGCAACTATTTTTTTGACAGGGAATAATATGCAGATTTACGTAGGACATCTCACCAGGGTTTAGATAGATTTTACTTTTATCTAAAATTCCTTCCCACCCATTAGTGATGGACTCGATTTTCACATCGATACTATCTGAGAAATCACCATCGTTTTTTATTATTAAAGAAATATTAAGCAACTCATTTCTCTTTACAGGATAGTATGTTTCTGGGCATTGAGTATCAACTCCATATTTACCTTGTTCGATATTTATGTTTGAAATAAAGTGAATCAGGTTACTACCATTTAAAAATTTTAAAGTGTACCCAGAGCCAACTGGAGATGGTATCTTATAGTAACCTGGTTTTGGAACTAAATCATCTTCTATTTCATTGTCTTCTGTGAAATAGATACCTGCAATAGTACCTATTTTATTTTCAACAAACACCGTTTTGTTTTCAAGAAATTCTTGATGTGTTTCAGCTCTTCCAATAACATACCCGCCCTTAATGCCATTTAATGTGGATTTATCTATATCAAGAAGAAGAGCCGTTTTTAAGACTATATATGATATGTTATCTTTTTTAATTTTCACCATCAAATATGCTGCACTATTGTTTTCAATATTTCTTTTATATTCTTGGTACTCTTTTTTGAATCTTATATATTGCCATCCAGACCAAGCTCCGTACTCATCTGTTATCATCGTAGATGTGTAATTGTTAGAATATTTCCACGATATTCCATTCCAAGTCTGGGTTGCAGGCCATATGCTGGACAGATTTCCTACGGCAAATGATTTTAATTGATAACTTTCATTAGAATTAAGACTACTTATACTTAGTTTGATGGCAAAAGGAACGCTATATTCCTCATCGCATTGTATTTTTGGGACATATAATGGATAGAGATCAATGTCAAAATCCACCTTATTTTTGCTCCCAGGTGTCGGCGTGATCCCATAATAGAAATCGATGATAGAATTATTGGTGTCAGTATTATGATATCGGGCTAGAGAGTTACCTTTGTTTACATTATTTGATGGTAGTCCTGGGACATCAAAATAGTCATACCCCCATTCTACAGTATCAATATCAGTCCCTGATGTATCATTTAGAAATAATTTTTCTTGTTCATTGTTTAATCCATAGCCACAAATAGCGCTGTCGTCGACATAAAGTTTTATCGCACTTTCCGAGACAGGAAAATTTTCATAAACTTCTGTTCCATGATCTGTAATTATTGCATAACCGCCTGCTGGTATTATGGTTGTACCATCTCCATGATCCAAGTCACCTATTATGATGTCTTCTTCATTTCCATCATATAATGTCCAGTTGTTAACATCTATTGGGGATGATGTTGGATTATAAAGTTCAATCCATTCATTATAATAGTCGCTTTCTGCTGGAGCATACATGACTTCATTTATTATAATTGAAAAAGGAGATTCTCCACCAACTGTTTGATTAAAAGATAATAATAAAATAGATATAATAAAAATAATGATTGATGAAGTATAATAATACTTACTTTTTAACAGAACGTTTCCTCCAGAGGGCGGGGAGGGATTTGAACCCCCGTATGCGGATCTGCAGTCCGCCACATAGCCACTTTGTTACCCGCCCATAAATAGGAGATATATTAAGGATTAATTAAATGTTTTTGAAGATAACAACGGTGTATTATGGTATAAACGTTTGATAGCTTCATATGAGCAGAGAAGCATTATTTATCTGACGTATCTGAAGGCGATTAAAAACAAAGAGACAATAAAAGTTTAAATAACCCCTTCTGTATGCCAGGAGAAGGATTGATCATCATGGCAGATAAAAAAGCAGATTTAGTATGACCAGGTATAGGAACATATGATGAAGTTGAAAAGATATTGCCAGAAGACTATGAACCTTTACTTGACCTAAAAGAGACACAATTAGCACTTGCGGCTACAAAAAACTATATTGAAGAAGAATTAACAAAAGAACTTAATCTGTTTCGAGTTGAGTGTCCCCTTATTGTTGACCGTGATAGCGGAATGAATGATTATCTTGATAGGGATGGTTCAAGAACTCCAATAGATTTTCAATGTGGGCTAGGGCTTGATAAGCAAATAGATGCTCAAGTTGTTCAAGCTGTAACCAAATGGAAAAGATGGGCGTTAAGTCAATTTGACTGTAAAGTTGGAGAAGGTATTTATACTGACATGAGAGCAGTACGTAAGGATTATTTCCTTGATCATGATCATAGTTCATATGTTGATCAATGGGATTGGGAGAAGGTAATAACTAAAGAAGATCGTAATTTGGATTATCTTAAAAATACAATAAGTAAAATATGGAAGGTGCTTAAAGGAGCAGAAAATCATGTTCAAAAGTTATTCCCTCAATTAAAAACCAGTAAATATCCAAATTTGCCAGATAAACTAACCTTTTTGCATGCAGAAGATATTCTTGATATGTACCCCGATCTTCCAAGAAAACAACGAGAAACAGAAATTATTAAGAAATATTCAGCTGTTTTCATTATAGGCATAGGCTACACTCTTAAAGACGGATATCCTCACGAAATGAGAGCTGCAGATTATGATGATTGGATAACTGAAACCTTATCAGATGATGGGAAACCAATGCATGGTCTTAACGGCGACATTCTTGTTTGGAATCCAGTTACAAAAAGACGTCATGAGTTAACTTCGATGGGAATACGAATTACTAAAGAGACATTAAAAAAGCAACTTGAAATAACCGGTCAGTTAGACTTTCTAAAATTGCCATACCATCAGATGATTTTAAATGATGAAATTCCACTTAGTATTGGAGGTGGAATTGGACAATCAAGAACATATATGTTGTTACTAAAAAAAGCTCATCTTGGTGAATGCAGTGTTACTGTATGGCCAAAAATGCTTATAGATATATGTAAGGAGAAGAATATACATGTCCTGAAGTGAACAGAGGTCACGGTGGTAATACTACATTTCATATATCCACCTTTTTAGAACTTTCTTTGTTATTAACTGATAATTAAAACGAAATTTGTCTTTTATGATTTGTTAATCCTATCTGTTCATCTAAAAATAAAATGATAGTAGAGAAGTTCGGATGGAAGGAATCAGGAATTGATGAATTTATTTCCCAAGATTCTTATCCGAACCTCCCCGTTTTTCCTAACATTTGTTTGTTTATAAACCTAATTATTTTTCAAATTTAAATAAAAAAAAGATTATGGATGGTAATTTACTATATTGTTTAGTGAATCGCTTGTTTTTTGATTAGAAGAACTTCAATACTGTGAGTATAACAGGAGTACTATACAATCCTGAACTATCAACGGCACCTACTTCTATCGTTTGTATGAAGAAGGCGCCTTCGTCCCATGTCCAAATATATGGCTCTGTAGTATCAATCATTTTTGTTACGTCATTGATTTTGAATTCTACACTCTCTATTTCTCGGTTGTCTGAAGCAGTAACCTCTATATCAATAGGTCCAATTATTAATGGAATGATGAATGGAAATATCCCGGTGTTAAGGAAATATATTGCATATCCTGGCTTTGTTATTTCCACTATCGGCGGTTCTTCATCGGGTAATGGGCAGATGACAACTGCTTGTTCCACTATGGTATAATCATAACCCGAGTGGTAGTCGGGTAGCCACCATTCGTATACTAGATCTGGACTGGGGCAAGTGGTATTAACTTTGTATATGTCGTGAGAGACATTTTGCGCATCATTATGGTCACCTCCACCAGGATTAGACACATTATAACGTGGATCACTAAACGCTATCTCGAATTCCTCAGAATTAACACCGGCACATGTGACAAAGTGCGCTCCTCTTCTTACCGAGCCGGGTGGGGGATCGTAGTACTCTGTTTCGAATGCCCAGTCGAAGGGGTTTCCATATGGATCATTTGGAACTTGATTCATCCAGCCTGTTCCTGCTGCATATGGATCAGGCGACTCAAAGAACCATTCATAATGAAAACCATCTTCTAGTTGTCGGACGTCGAAATAATAAGTGTCATAGGGATTGAGATCAACCGATGGTTCAAAGTGGAACTGAATCCATGTTGGTGATGCAAGGTATCCGGGATTTAAAGTTGCTGTTCCAATCGGTTGTCCTCCTTGATTATCATATACATTAATCTCGATTCCACAGTCCTCTGGATTATTACTAACAAGAAGGATTTTTATTGCATCGAGTCTATTAACAGTAGGTACAAAACTTTGGTAATCCCACCAAGTAGTGGTTTGTAACCAATCGTTATAAGAACCGACAGGTTGCGACTGATCTACTAATTTATCGCCAATTACATAATCATAGAATCCTAATAATAGAATAACGTTCTGACTTTGCTCGATCTCGCCTTCTATAAATTCAAAGGTAGGCATATCATAGGTGGTCTCTTCGAACCAATCAGTTAGACCAGTATCTGTAAACCACTCATTAACAGCGTTTTGCATATCACTGATATAAGTAGTACCTTTATCAGCGGTGTTCATCGCTCTTGCTAGTTCTTCTATAAGTAGTGGTACATTATCTGACGAGTGATCATCTGCGACACCATAATTCTCCACTAGTGAGAAGTCATCTACTCCATCTCCGGGGGTTCCATCAGGGTTTGCAAATTTTGAGTCAAACCACCAGAAACAATTTGCAACAGCAACTGGTCCGCAGAATGCCCACTCTTCAACATCATCACCTGTAGCGTTACTATCGAGATAACAGTTTGGACCTGGAGCTATGCAGTTTTCCTCATCATTATATATATCGTCTCCTGCTACTGTTGAATCAATAATTCCATTGAATCCAGGGGATATTTTTTTCCATCGATCTTGTTTTTGATCGAAATCAGGCATACCACCAGGTGTATGTGGTGCATAGTTTGGATATGATGGCTTCCAATACCAACCTCTGTCTGTAGGAACTTTTGTCAAACCATTACTTTTTTTAATTTCATCATTGGTAGTTTTAACAATCGCTGAATTGAAAGCTGGAACTAAAGCTATCATTATTAATATTGCAACTATTGAAAAAATAATGGCTTTTTTAATACATTTATTTTTCATAATTTTATTCCCCTTAAATTTAATAATATAATACTTTGATTTAAATGTTTTGTAATAATAAATTTATCACAATACAAATAGGAGATATCTTAAAATGCCTAATTTATCCATTAGAATCGTATCATAAAAAAACATTCGACTCAAAAATATATCAGACAAAACTCAAATGATGGTTTCGATTCAATGACCCCATTTTAAAAAATGAGGTCTCTAAACATTGAATCGAGTGAACTCTCGGAGTTCAACTATTGGTGAATGTGATAGTAAAAGAATATCACAAGAGAGAAACATAAACTTTTACCA
>JAUXAU010000076.1 GCA_030619765.1 Thermoplasmatota archaeon | reverse complement strand
CAGTGCCATTGATGAAATAACCATATTTCCAGCCATAATTATAATCATCATGATAACAATAGGAATTAACATTGATTGGGAGGACAACATACCTGAAATCGTTCCCGGTGAAAGCCTAATTTCCCTATCTTTAAAATATGTTGTATCTATTCTTGATGTTGGCCAGAGCGCAATACTTGCATTAACTGTTGTATTATCTTCAATAAGGGCTTTTGATATCTCTCTATTTATTGATGTAATTAATTGTTCGACGACTCCTGAAGAGATTGTATCAAAGAGACCTGCTCCTTTCATTATCCAATATACTTCAAGACCACCTCGCGTGTCATTTAGAATATCGGTTGAAAAATTCTTATTAATTACAATCAACGCCATACCATCTTGTTGTTTCACCTGCTCCAATCCATATTGTTTATCTGCAATGTCAGATGAATTGAAGATAACTTCAGATTCATTTTCCAGAATAGATGTTACTATTGTTGAAAGAGTGCTGTTGTCTTCATTGATGAATCCTAGTACTGGTTTTTCATCAAATCCTTCTTGTATCCCTTCTATTGAACTTCCAATTGAGCCAAATATAAGCGCAATAACAACAATAGGAAGAATTGTTGCAGGCGTGAGCAGTTCTTTTAATTCTTTTTTTATAATGTTTCCAAGTGCACTCATGCTACCACCCGTGTAAAGACTTCTTCAATGTTGTTTGCATTGTATTTGTCCAATAATGCTTTTGGTGTGCCTTCTTCAACTATTTTTCCTTCTGCAATAAGTGCTATGCGATCACACATGTATTCCACTTCAAGCATATTGTGAGATGAGAGAAGAACAGCAGTACCATTTCTGGCTGTGTTTTTTATTATTTTTCTAATCTCCTGAGCGTTTATCACATCAAGACCAGAAGTCGGCTCGTCAAGAATTGCAAGCTTAGGATCAGTCATAAGAGCTCTGCCAACAAGCAGACGACGTTTCATACCTTTACTGTAGGTATCAACCTTATCATCTATTCTTTCTCCAAGATCTGCAATTTCAATTCCAAGAGACACCATTTCTTGTGTCTGTTTTTCAACAAAAAAGTTTGCAATAAATCGGAGGTATGCTCTTCCTGTAAGATTTTTATATGCACCAGCATCCTCAGGGAGATAACTGATGAGTTTTCTGATCTCATCTGGCTTTTTTTTCACATCAAATCCTAAGATATTTACAGATCCTTTAGTTATCTGAAGCAGTGTAGATACAATTCTGAGTGCCGTAGTCTTTCCGGCACCATTGGGACCAATAAGCCCAAATATCTCGCCCGTGTCTACTGTAAATGAGATGCCGTTTACTGCCTTCGTTGATCCAAAGTGTTTTGCAAGATTTTTCACTTCAACTGCAACCATTTTTCATCCTCATGTTTTAGTGGGTTTTTACTGCGGTCCCAAATGCAATGAGTTCGGCAGCACCTGCCATGGTTTGTGCTGTTGCATATCTCATTCCGATTACAGCGTCTGCACCTATTTTTTTTGCGTCTTCTATCATACGTTGCATGGCAGTTCGCCTGGCCTCCTCCATTAGCTCAGTATATGGTTTTGATTCTCCTCCTATAACATTTCTTCCCATGGCTCTTAGATCTTTCCCGACATGTTTCATTTGCACGCAACACCCGAAAACAACACCTAGCACTTCTTTAACCTCGCGACCTGGAAGATTTTCTATTGTTGCCACCATCATAATTAATACTCTCCTTTTTATCCCTCAATCTTATCTTTGTTTTTAAGGTATTCTTTCTTAATTTCATCTGCAATTTCCCCATCTTCTATGATGAATGCTCCTATGTATCCGCAGTCTTTACATTCCCATTTTGACCAATCTTGAGGTAGAACCCAATTAATGTTTTTTGATCCACATCTTGGACAGAATCTCATCTTTATCACCTGTATTCATATCCACATTTAGAACATCGGTATGTTTTACCGTCGAACCGTAACTTTGGATTGCCACATTCTGGACAGGTTCCAAGGACTCTTTCTTCTAGTATACGAATTCTACTTAGCTCTCGTTCTGCAAGCTGTGAAAGGTTAATCCATGGGTTTTTCTTCCACCATTCCCAGATTTCTTCGCCAAGTGTTATTGTTACTTTTTTCATAGTTTCCCTTTATTGTATTGTTTTGATCCAAGCTACTATATCACTTATGACCTGTTCTTCTACGTTGCCTGCTTGGAGATACTCGGTGTTATTTGGTACCCCGCTCCCTGATATAAACAGATGATTGAGAGTTTCATATGTTCTTAACGTCACGTTAACATCTTTTGCAAACGACTCATTCCATCTCTCAAAATCCTCTTTGACAGTAACTTGGTAATCTCTTTGTCCTTGAAGAATGAGCATTGGTATGCTTAAATTCTCTGCCGTTTCAACTGGATCATATTCTGATAAATCCTCCCAGTATGCTTTTGGTGCACCAAGGACAAATTCATCTTTGCTTATGTTCAACTCTTTCACTTTTGTTACTAACTGTTCAAGTGCTGCGATCTGTTCCGCCTCGTTTTCATCAATGATACCGTCAAGATTTGCAAGGTATGTTGTTTGTTCCAAGAAAAGATCCTCAAGTCCTCTTGTAGGAGCTGCAAGAAGAATTAGACCAGAGAGTCTGTTCTCTTGGGATGCAATCCTTGGTGCAGCCATTCCACCCAAGCTATGTCCGAGAAGGAAGATTCTGTTGGTATCAATTTTTTCTGTTATGTTTAATAAATCAACTGCTGCAATAGCGTCATCGATGATCTCTTCTTGTATGGTAAGATTTATCAGAGCAGCAGTTTCTTCAGGATATTGCTTAGTGCGTTTTTCATATCGAAGTACTACAATACCTTGTGTTGCAATGCCCCACGCAAGATCTTTAAATGGTTTGTTTGGGCCAACTGTTTCATCTCTGTCATTTGGTCCTGAACCATGCACTAAAATTACAGCACTAAATGGTCCTTCATCCTCTGGAAGTGTTAGCGTTCCAGGTAATTCCCACTTGCCACTACCAATTGTGACATTTATTTCTGTAAATTTATCTTGAATAGCATATTCAGGCGGCTCATATGCTTCCGAAACATCTGTTGGAACAAATTGAAAGCCACCTATTTGTGTCATTTCATCATACACAATTCTTATATCAAGAAGACCCAAGATTGAAAAGTTACACGTAACATATACGACCTCATAACCAAACTCCTCGGTTGCTCTGGTACTTACAATCTCTTCAAACTCTCCATACGTGGCAATAATATTTTTCCAAATCATGTCAATTTCTTCAACAGAAATAGCGCTTTTCACTTCATTGTTACAGAGAACATAAAATTCAGCAATCTTTTCATCGCTTAGAAGTTCAACAGCTTGCATTGCTTGTTGTTCAAGATTAAGCTCATCAGGCTCATCTTCACTTATGCATCCTGTTAAAGCAGCTCCTATCAATACTACTATAGCAAATAGCATTATAACTGATTTATTTTTCATTCGCACTTCTCCCTATGTTGAAATTTGAATAACTAATCCTACAATGATAAGCATCACTCCAATAATAATTGCAATAATTGCCTTCAATCTTGGACCGCCAGGGGCATTGATCCATCGTGCAATATTAGGAATAAAAAATGCACCAATACCAAATAATGTGATGCATGCCCCTACGATAAGGAGTATTATATTTGCAGTGTTCATAATGTCTACTTCAGTTTCACTGCAGTTCCATAGGCTAGTATTTCTGCTGCACCTCCCATAATTGCTGAGGTCATGAAACGTACGTTGATTACTGCATCTGCACCTAGTTTTTCTGCCTTATCTTTCATTCTTTTTAATGCAACCTCTCGTGATTCAGAAAGCATTTCTGTATACTCTTTTATCTCTCCACCTGCTATATGTCTAAGCCCTGCTTTGATATCTTTCCCAATGCTTTTTGCTTGAATTGTATTTCCTTTTACCAGTCCAAGCATTTCTTTTATTTCTTTCCCTGTCACAAACTCTGTATTTGTTATTATCATGGTTCCAGATCCTCCTTTTTAATTTCTTCCTTCATTTTTTTCGTGTCTCTTCGCTGTTCAATAAGGATTGATACGAATAGAACAATCAGCCCTATTACTATCAATCCAATAACAAATCCTGTTACAAGATCAATTGCTTGCATTATTTCCTCAAAGCCGAGGTATAATCCATACGCTATCCATATAACTATACCTCCTATCAGCATTGAGAACCCAATCAATGTTCCTTTGCTCATACTCTTCACATCCATACACGTCTATATACGTGTCGATACGTATATATACAATATCGTATTTAAAAGTTTCGATAAAGGGGGCTTTGCACATTAATTAATTGTTGTGCAATTTTGCACAATAAATACCCTTTTTGCACAATAATTAATAAATCCTTCATCATTCCAATTATTAATGGCGTTAAACACCCAAGTGAAAAATGAAATAACTTCAATTATATATGATGGGTTAAAAGAAAAAATTAGGAATTATCAAAAAGCAGAAGATATGGAGAAGCCATTTTATTATAGCCTATTCACAACAAAAACTGTAGATCTCGCTGCCATATTACAATCTGCTTATACTTGGTTTGGGAGCCAATGGGAAAAAATAGCAAAAATAATTGCTACATATAATACAGATAAATTTTCAACAGCACAAACTCACTATAGGCTATATGGAAAAATAACTAGAGACGAAGAATCAACAATAGGACAGATTTTACGTGAGCTTGATAGAAGAAAAAACAGGTCTGCAAATATTATAAATGAGAAAGAAGAAATTGTAAAATCATATAGTCAAGAAGATTCAACTGAAGATTATGATCAAGAAATTGATTTATTTATTAAAACCAAAGATAATAAAGAGATATATTTTGAATTGAAATCTGCAAAACCAAATAAAAACGAGATTCGTGCAGCAAAAAACGATCTTTTACATATCCTTGCTATGAGACAAAAAGAGACTTCTATTGAAAATGTATCAATTTATCTTGCATTACCTTATAACCAATATATTGGGGATTATAAACGATGGACTGTTCTAAGATTTTTCAGTTTAAATAACGATCTTTTAATTGGTAAAGATTTTTGGGATTTTCTTGGTGGGGAAAATACTTATGAAGAATTATTAGCTTTATTTAATGAAATAGGCGACCAGATAAAAGATACGTTAGAAGAAACCATACAACTGAAACAAAATGAAAAAAGATTAATAAAAACAAATATGGATGATTTTTAATGAGAAAAGTCCTTAGGAAATTTAATTTATCTGGAAAACACCTTTGGATTATTGATTCTTTTTTAAGAAAACATGACATTGAATATAAAAAAATGGAGGAAAAATTAAAAAATTTAGGAGATTATTATAGAGATTTTTGCAGAGAATTATACTATGGAGGTTGTAGAACAAATCCAGGTAGTAATAAAGATGTAAAACTCGGAAAGAGGCAAATGATTTTATCTGATATTATCCAATATATAACAAATAGCCGATCATATTATTTTTCAACCAAGAGTGATGAAAATAAAAAACAATTTATTAAGATATTATTTTATATTATTAACCAGTGGATGATAATGGACTGTTTTAGTCCAAAAGAAACTAAATATTTACGTCAGAATCTTATTGATGAACTAAAAACAAAGATTGGAACAGATTTTTTTGAAAATAGCGATTCATATCATATTGATAATCTTAACGAAATTTATGATTATGATGAGGATATTATTGTGAAACCGCCAAATACACAATATCCTGGAGGTAGAATTTTAAGTACATATGATTCTTTATTTCCAAAAATTAGGGGAGGGACAAATGAACTATTAATTTATATTTATTTGTTG
Organism: Thermoplasmatota archaeon; assembly: GCA_030619765.1. Classification (GTDB taxonomy): domain Archaea; phylum Thermoplasmatota; class E2; order DHVEG-1; family DHVEG-1; genus JAGLML01. The sequence continues at coordinate 9,763 of JAUXAU010000076.1, read as the reverse complement.
CAGAGGAAATTAGGATTTATTGTGTCATTACTAACTCAACAGAGATTTTTAAGTGGAGGAAGAGATATTGCTCCACCTGACCTTTTTTTATTAAGAAAAAAAGGAGAAGTTATTGGTTTAGAAATAGGCAGAGGAAAAGAGCGGCAAAGCGCAGATTTTAGCCTTGTTACAGGAATACCTACTTTTAGTATTGATTTGATGGAAGATCAACCATTTAGATGTGATTCTTGTGGTAGGTGGATTATTTACTGTGACGGAATAATTGAAGATTATTCAGAAAACGGCATCCCTGAAGGACACAACCATATAAAATATTGTGTAGATTGTCAATATTTTAATAATGGAAATTGTCCTGACATCATTTATTTCCCCCCAAATCAACAAAGAGCATACAAGGTAAGAAATAGATACAATAATGAATTAAGAAGATATAGAAATCATTTCAGATGTATACCAAATACTCTAAGAAATACTATTTTAAATGATCTTGATGAACATCGAGAATTTCTAATTTCATATTTTCCTTTAGTAGATGGATTGGAAGATTTTCCTGAAGAACCAGATATTTTATAGCAATATTATATTTTAGGATGACTTTTCAATAAGTTTTTATATTCTCCTTACAATAGCTAATTTGTGTCAGATAGGGAGAATCTTTTAACAATAAAACAAGCTGCTAAAGTAATTGGCAGAACTCCAGACAATATTTCTTATTTAATTCAATATAAAAGAATCAACCGATATGACACTGAAGGCAATCTAATAAAAAGAATGACAAAAAAAAGAACAAATCATATTAGAATTTTAAGAGAGGAATTATTAAATTATTTTAATGAGAGATACACAAGAATCGAACTAGAAAGACGTGAAAAGCTTGGTGAATATAATAGGGAATTAGCATTTGATGGGCTTCCTGAAAGAGAACGGACGAAACATGTTCATCGTTTGCATCCTTATAAGGGAAAGTTCATACCTCAATTGGTTGAGTATTTTTTGAAGAGAAATTTCCATGAAGGACAATTTATTCTAGATCCGTTTGTTGGGAGTGCAACGACACTTGTTCAAGCTTGTGAAATGGGCATTAATTCGGTGGGAATTGATATTTCTCCGTTTAATTGCATGATTTCGGAAGTGAAAATTAAAAAATATGATATAGATAAATTAGAAAAAGAGCTGAAAAACATTCTTTTTTCAACTATGAAATTTTCTGCAGCTAATTTTTATGATTATGAAAGAGAGATTAAGGATTTTATTTCTGAGTATAATCAAACAGTTCTACCTACATTAGAACATAAAAGTGAATCAAAAAGCGAATCATCAAAAATTTTTGCAAAGAGAATTGAAACATCTTTTAAATCTTGGCTTAAAACAAAAAGAGATAAGTTAGCCGATATGAAAATAAGAAAACCTATTAAATCTCTTTTTGGGGACAATCATGAATATATTATCACAAGCGAATATCTTAAAAAATGGTTTTCTGAAAGATCATTACAAGAGCTATTATTTTATCGAAATCAAATTGAAAACTATACTAATGAAGATATAATGAAAATAATACTTACAAGAGCAACAAGATCTGTAAGATTAGTTCCTCATTATGACTTGGCTTCTCCTAAAGAGCCGATGATGAATGCTTATTATTGTTTTAAACATAAACAAATTTGTTATCCTATCCAAAAAGCAGTTGGCAAACTTGATTTTTACACAAGGGACACATTACGAAGAATCAAAGAATTTTCAAAACTTCGCACAGATGCAAAAACAATTGTAATACAAGATGATTCTCGCTATACAAAATTAAAGAATTATTTGGATAATTATATGCTTGAGTCAAAGTTGGATGGAATTTTTACTTCACCACCTTATGTTGGAAATATCGATTATCATGAACAACATCGATACGCCTATGAATTGTTAGGTATGGATCGATTTGACGACAAGGAGATAGGTCCTTTGTCAAAGGGTAAAACTAAGAAGGCTCAACGAGCGTATGTTGAAGATATTGCAATGGTCTTAAGGAATCTTAGGAAATATATGAAAGAAGATGCTAAGATTTTCTTTGTTGCAAATGATAAATGTAATCTATATCCTACAATAGCGGAAAAAGCAGGAATGAAAATAGTAACAGAACACTTACGCCCTGTATCAAATAGAACTGAGCGGGATAAACAGTTTTATTCAGAGACAATATTTGAGATGAAATACATTTAAAACTTTTATTTTTTTTACCTCTGATTCTTCTCATTATTTTTATTTAAAGAAAAAATTTCACTCAAAATAATAGGTTCTTGTTTAACAGCAAGCCTGTAACTTATTTTTGAAACAACATAAAAATATATCACTCCAGAAGAAAATATGCAAAAACCAAAAAGATAAAATGATGGTACTAAATAATTAAATTGATCTGTAGAATTAAAAATATAGGTTTCTAAAATAAGATATAATCCAAAAAGCCAAGATAGAGTAAAAGAAATAAATAGTACCCCCAACCTTATTAGATATATCCATTTCATATGTCCTGATGTTGAAAAGAATTTGTTTGAGTCAAAACTCCTAAGCCATATTTCCCATTGCAGGGGGCGACCCAACTCTGATTTAGTATGTGGAATTTTTAATTTCCTCTCAATATTTGTTTGGATTTTCTGCCATTTCTTTTCAATCCTATTCTTATAAAAATCATCTAATAACATCGAAATTTTAGTCTCATTAAAACATAAATAGTTACCCATTTGTTTGAGACGAGTTACTTCACCCAACCAAAAAGCAGTAACCAAACCTAGTAAAAAAGGAATAATTATACAAAAAGTAGATAATAAAATTATTAAATCATTAGAATTGTTGGTAGGTATATCGCCACCAAATAAATTTAAACTTACTAATGCTAATATTGCTGAGCCACCAATACCAATCGACAAAGAAGTAATCATATTTATGCTACATTGTTTAATTTCTTCTCTTAGAATTCTATATTCTTCGAAACATGCATTTAAGTATTCTCCCAACTCTTTATCTGTCGTATTTCTCTCCAAAAAAATAATGTCATGAAATTTTATAAACTTTACTTTGGAACTGATAGTGATGTTAAATACTAAATTAAAAATTTTTAATACCAATACTTTTGCATCACATAAAAAGCATCACACCCATATATATCGGAGCCAATAAATTTTGGAGAGGAAAGGCAACTCATCATGTAACTTTGATTCGTGAAGAATAAATCCTATGCCTCTCCAGTTTTAGGGTAAGGCAGGATTTACTATCCATATGTTTGGAAACTTCCAAAAATACCTACCTGCCTGCCCCATCTTTATTATCGAATGTTAGTTTATAAACCTTGTTTTTATAGAGGCTTTGTTGCTAAAGTCGGCTTTGACTTAAAAGTCTCTTTGGAAAATTAAATTTTAGTCTTTCTTACAATAAGGTTTAAACCCACAACCAATACAAATTTGGTCATTATCACATTTATTGAAATCATCTTTACAAGATTTAGAATCAATAGAATTGAAAAGCACATCAGATTTTTCAATTAATAATTTCTTGAAACTATCTATCTTCTCTTCTGTTGTTGAGTATTCCGTACTATCTCCAATATCAAGAAATATTACTTCAGATCTGATATTATCAAAATCTGATAGCCCTTCTTCAAGTGCCCATAAAATATACATATTCATTTGCCACTCATCTATAGCATGAGCATATGTACTATCCGTTTTCCAATCGGTTATATATATTCTCCCATCTTTTGATTTTGTTATTAAATCTGGAACGAGATAAAATTTGTGCCCATCAATAACAATATTGCAATAATCTTCATGTTCAATGATTTCTAAATCTTTATAAAAATCAAAAAATTCGTTAAAGAATATTTTTATTTGCCTTGCCGCATCCTCATCAATTCTGGATATTTCCTCTTTTGAAATTTCTTTTCCATTCATTGATTCTATTATGTGACTTTTTGGATCCTTCTGAATATCGTCAATAGTTCTAGTTATAAATTGTAATGCAAGACCTGGGCAAGTTACTTCTCTGCCTCTGGATAATTGATCAAATTGTCGTTTAATTGCGGCGTGGACAATATCTCCAAGTAAAAAATCGAGATTATGCATTTCTTCGATCATGCCTTTAGTAGATTTTAAAATATGACCTAGTTTGACATCATAAAATTTTACATAACGGTAAAAAAATTGACGTGGACATAAATCAAACATTGCTTGTTTACTGCGTGACCACGCATACCAATTTTTCCAATTACCTTCCATAGTTAGCTATCTTTAGAAATATTCTTAAATAATTCTTCTATCGAGTTTTTTCCATCTTCTACTTCTTTTTCTGAATAATTTTTCGTATGTTTAAGGAAAGTTATGATATAGCTCCATGGATATTCCTCATCAATCAAAAACCTGATCGATGCCAATTTTTCTAACTCATAAGTACCAAACTTATTTAGATTAGTAAGGATTCGACCAAAATTCTTAAATTTATTAGGCTCCTTTGGGAGCAATTCATCCAAGAGAGCAGTTCCCTTATCTGTGAGCTTATAGGTATATTCAGTTACGTTGAGATATTCTTCTAGTAAATTAAGTTTACATAAAGAGTCGATTTCGTTTGCAAGTTCCTTGGAAAAAGGACCGTAATTATTCCACTCGAATATCTCATCAATTGGTTCCCCTGCTGCTTTTAGCAGATAAAACAATTTGTGAAATCTCTTTCTACCGTGAATATCTTTGCATTCTCTAACAGCTAGGCATATGGGAATATATTCTTCGAATATATCTATCACCTCTAAATATACACAAGGTCTTTATCATTTATATATATATTTGAAAGTTAATCGAAAGTATTATCCATTATAACACCTTTTTTACCTCTTCTATACATTTTTTTGTTGGCATGAATAAAAACACTCTAGGTTGGGTTTTTATTGCCTCTAACGAAGGAATCTCCTCGGATATTTCTTTTGTACAATCTGGATTAATAAAAATTGAATTTTCCTTATCACGTGGTCTAGGAGTATAGGGCATATAAGCCCTTTTTGTTGACAAATTGACGGTTGAATAATAATACTCCATATCAAAATTATTTTTTTTAATAATTGACGAAATTTTCTTTTCTTTACCAAGTGGTTTTAAAGTGTCATCACCAACTAACTCTATGCTTTTAAACAATCTTCTTTTGAAAAATCTATTACAAAGTTCTGAAAGAATTTTATCATTAGTTTTTCGAAAAGTTCTAATCAGATTTAATATATCGAAATCCGCAACACCTAAAAATTCAGATAATTTCATATCTCCTTTGACAATTGGAGTCATAGTTTTGTTCAATTTTAACTTTCCATTCTCATAAAGGTACTTTGCCCGATCGATTATTTTTTTAACCAATTCTTCGGCTGCCAGAGTAGAATGATGATAATATACTTGTTTATGCATTTGATAGCGGCAAACCAAATAATATTCTATGGCATTCCATCCACCTTTATCTATGTATATTTCCTCTTCTTCGTTCAATCTAATTGTTCGAATAATTCTTTCGATGTCATATTGACCATGGGGATTTCCAGTCATCAATGAATCTCTAAGCAAATAATCAAATCTATCAACATCAGTTTGACTTGATATTAACTTATGCAAGTATTTAGGAGTAGTAGCACCAGGAGTCAGCAGACCCGTAACTTCTTTAGGATCAATTCCATTTTTTATTAATACAGGGGAGATTTCATGATTTTTACTTTCAATTATCTCTTTTGCAATTTGTTCATGGGTTTTTGTATGAATTAATTTTTTTTCCAAAACATGAGAAAAAGGACTATGACCAATATCATGCAATAGAGCGGCTAAAGATAATTTTCTTTGATCATCGGGTCCTATTTCTAATGTTTTTCCAAATCTTTCTGAGAGCCAATATGTTCCTAAAGAATGAGAAAATCTAGAATGTAATGCACTGGGATATGTAAAATAAGACAAACCAAGTTGATGAATATATTTCAATCTTTGAAATTCCTCGGTATCGATTAGTTCATTCACTAACCCATCTTTTTTAAAGGAGATAAATGAATGAATTGCATCCCTCATATATCTCTTCTTATCCATTAAGCCTGAATAAGAATTTATGAATATATAATCTTCTGAGCGAAGGAATTAGTAAATAGTAAGTTTTATATATAACATATGCATATTGTCATCAACGATAGTTGCAATTAGTGTTGATAACGATTGATGGTGTCGTCGTTGGTTACATTAATTGCAATTACCGCATTGTTCGTTTTAAATTGGAGGTATAAATATAATGAAGAAAAATCAAAAACTAACTGAATTAGATGTTGAAACTGTGGCAACAAGGAAATATTCTAAAATGAGTAATCAACAAAGATCTGAATATTTATCGGAAAAAATCCGTGATTTTGTTCATGAAGATTCCAATGGTGTTTCGACGACAATAATAGCTAAAAAATTTGGTATTCATCAAGATATTGCAAGAAAACATTTGGAAAATCTGTCAAAACTTAGGGAAATATATTCAACAAATGTAAATAGAAATACGAAGGTTTATTTTCCAAATGGTACGCTGATTCATCAGTATTTAAAAATTAAAAAGGAGTTCCCAGATAGATCTTTTAAAATAAGTGTGAATCAGATGGGGGGTAGAGAAGTTTTACATATCCAAGAAATAAAATATAGTTTATTAACAGGTGAAAGGCCTGAGGGGGGTATTTTGGTAGATGTATTAAATATTGAGAAATTAATTGAAGAAATTAGGGGATTATTGAAGAAATTGGAGGAATTGAAAAATGCAAAATGAAATATTGATAAAATATCAGGAACCTATTGGTGAAATATCTTTAGTGGATCTTACTTTAATAAAAGATAACATAATAAAAAAAGTAATTTTTCCTAATGTTATGTTTGAGTTAAAAGGCGGAACTGACATTGTATCTATTCTTTACCATCACGATACATTACCATCAGATTCTCCATTGATTTTTTCATTACCCTTCGTACCTGATATAAAAAGAAGAGCAACCTATTTAGAAAATCTATCGAAAAGACTTCGTCCAAATATTTCAATGGATGAAATAATTAAGAAACATATCTTAGTACCTGATCCATGTTCAGAAGCTTTTTGGCTTAAACGTCCTGAGTTGAGGAAAAAGTTTAAGGAAATTCCAAATGTCCCTGGCGGATTTTGTGACACATTCGATGAAAATAATACCCAGGATTATGCTGCCTGGCAAGAAGCTGCAACAAGTGGAGATTTTGCTACTTTTGTTGATGGATTAATACGGTTTGTTGATGGCTTTGGTTTTGATTTTTTTGTAACTCCTGTACCACCTATTGATGTCAGCGCTCCATCCAGTCCATCACACGTTAATATCTATAATAATGCTGCTGCAAAAATTTTAGAGAAATCAAAAAAGAAATTGTACATACTGTATAATCTTACTTTAAATTCTAATGTTTTTACAAAATATAACAATGAAATTATAGAGGATATTAAATCGTATATAACAGAAATATTTCTAAATAAAGATAAATTTTTTCATGGTTTATACGTAAGAATCAGAGGAATAGACAATTTACCTGATAAAAAAAATTACAAAGATGTAAGACCATTACTTCTTGAATTTATGGCTTGGCTTGGTTCTTTTTCAAAGACATTTCAGCTACCAGTTTTCTTGGTTAGATCTGGTTATTATGGTTTTTATGGTTTAGAACATGGTATTCAAGCTTTTTCCGATACTACTTCAGGAGATTTAGGTGATATAAAAGACATTAGAAAGGGAGAAACTCATCCAAAAAAGGAAAGGTTGTATGGCAAAACATTGATTATTGATGACTGTGTTGAACTTACAAAAAAACAGTTAGACAGCTATATCAAAGACAAGGGTAGGCTACCCAGATTACCCGGCATTCCAGATAAACCGACTGATAACCAAAATAAAAATCCAACAGAATTTAGAAATCATTTTTCAAAACCAAGGAGATATGCAACCAGAAGAGAAGAAATAAAACGATTAAGGAACTCTATAAAAAAGAAAGAAATCGACTCAATAGAACAATATATATCACGGTGTAATAACAAAGATTTGAAAAAGCTCATTGGCTATGATATTGAATTAGCACTCGAAAAATAAATCATTCAGTTTTTTTCCGTTTAGTATTCCAGTATGGGTTTTTGCACTTAGGACATACTTTTGGCACTTCTTTACTTCGAGTAATCCATTCGTGTCTACATCTTTCGCATTGGCATTTCCTGAGAGTAATCTCTTCGATTGCCATCAATAATAGAATCAATATATCTATATTTAAAATTACCTATGGTATATTATCATGGGTAAAGTTTATATACTAGTTAAACTATACCTATAGTAACATACTATGGGTAAAAATTAGGTTTATGCCCATCAAACAAATAAAACTTGACCAATGGGGTGTTAGTACCACCCCAGAGGTCTGGAGGTCTGATAACATGATTACCAAACCCCCGAAGGAAAAAGAAAACAAAGGAAATAAAACTTTTCATATAGAACCAAAAAAGAAGAAATCTCAGATGATTTTGTATGCTCAAGATTGGGCATCATATAACCTTACACAAACCAATGAGTTTAGGCTGTTCCAAGATATTCTTATAGAACTTGTAGACTCGCTTATTGAATCCAATCAACCTTATCGAGTTGGGCATCCGTTTAACGATCTCAAAGAAATGATTTACTGTTGTGTTATGCGTTCCTTTTATGGTAAATCCAGTCGACGATCTGTCTCATTTCTTGACTACGCACTTGAGAAGGGATATATTACTAAGAAACCTCATTTTAATACTGTTCTCAATTATTATAAAGATAATACGATAACTCCGATTCTCAAATATCTAATAGAAAAATCAGGGAGTCCGTTACGTCATGTTGAGAAGGATTTTGCTACCGATTCAAGCGGATTCTCCACCAGTCTTTTTGGAAGATGGCTTGATGTAAGAACCCAATCAAACAGCTATCGGAGAATATTCAAGAAAGCCCATGTAACTTCTGGAGTAAAAACAAACGTCATTACTGCAATTGAAGTAACTCCCGGATTCTGGGCGGATAGTCCACAATTCAAGAAACTCATTCAAATTACGTCCCGTACATTTGAAATACGTGAAGTCAGTGCCGATAAAGCATACAGTTCTAGAAAGAATCTCCGGGCTGTGGCTGCTCTAGGTGGTGTTCCATTTATCCCTTTTAAAGAAGGATCTACAAGTAAATCAAAAGGATGCATGATATGGGGGCGGATGAAGAAGATGTATGATAAAAACCCAGAATATTTTATGGGTCATTATCATAAGCGAAGTAATGCAGAATCTGTTTTCAGCATGATAAAGAGAAAGTTCGGACATCATTTGTATAGCAAGTCTGAGATTGGACAGATCAACGAGATACTTTGCAAAGCACTTGCCCATAACATCTGCGTTTTGATTGCCGAACTCTATGAATTACATATAAAAATCAAATACAATTATTGTGCAAAACTACGTGTGGCCCATTAATATAGCTAATTATTGTGCAAAGCCGATAAAGGGTACTGTTCAAATGATGGTTGGTAAATCTTGGTTGTTAAATTGTGGTTGGTAAATCTATTATTTATCAAATAATCAAGACTTTTGCAGTTTTTAACCAATCTCGATAGTAAGTGGTGTTTTCAATTTGTTTGACATCTGATCAAATATCCACCGTTTTAATCTTTTACAAGCTGATCCAATAGCTTTAATTCCCTTCAATACTTTTTGAAGAGGG
>JAUXAU010000115.1 GCA_030619765.1 Thermoplasmatota archaeon | reverse complement strand
CGAAGAAAATGTTTGAAATACATCCAGGATTTCGGAAACGATATCCACGTGGTAGCTTCTGGAGTGGATATGAACACCATGCTTCAACTGGTTTGATGAACTTGGAGGAATCCACTCAGTATCTTCAGGATCAGCAACGACATCATGGAGTAACGGTTATACCGGTTGGTCAGCAACAACTACCCAACTAAATCCGCCGAGCGGGGATGCGGCATGACCGAAGGGCTTGCCGAGGGAGCGAAGGCGGAAGGGGTTATAGGGGTGGAACCCCTATTTCACTTCTTTTTCCATTTATCACGATTTGCCAAACCAATTGCTAGATATACTACACTCATACCCATAAAAGCAATACCTAACCCAGTATTTACTGTTAACATAAATACTACACCAACAGGTAACCAAACAATCCCAATCGCGAAGAATGCCTGATAATTAGGTTCTTTCATTGTTCCTTCTTTTTTCTTTTTCCAAAAAACTAATGTTAAAACAACACCTATTAAAACTAATATTGCTACTAGTGCTATTGAAATGAGTATCCATCCGTTCATACTACTATCTAACAAATTGAAAGATTAATCCACTATTTTTTACCTTTGTATGAAAAGAAACCCATAGTAACAAGTGATATTACTACTAAAATCGCTCCCAATATTGTAACATTACTACCTGAAAATTCACTTCCCAATAGTAGACCTAATCCTATGCCACCTATGACTCCAATACCTAATCCAATCTTTTCCATATCTCTTCATTCCTCCAAATTACAGTTCCATATCCTCTCTTTATTAACAAAATCAGTGGTTTTGAATCCAACATTAGAAAACTATAATTCTTTACAAGTAAAAGTGAGTTCAAATCTCGTTTGTATGATGGATGTGAGGATGAATGAAAAAATCACTATGATGTAACATTTTTTTATTTTTTCTTAAGCCCTTTAATCAAACTAATAATCAATAACAATACTCCAACTCCAATAAATGAATAAGATACTACACGACCTAGTGAAATAAATATAATGCCAAGGGCTATCAATCCTGCTCCAAGAATTGGAAAGATAGTTTGTTTTTTCATTTTTTCCTCCCTAATCAAATGTGTTATATTATCTATAGATGATATATAAATCCTACCTTCTGTCATAGATTCTTTTGGATAAACTACTGTTTTTCATTCCCTTTTTATCCTTCCCAAAAACTAATGGTTCTTTTACCTGGTTAGAAAACGCTACAAAGCTTCTTGAATGAAAAAATGCAACAAATGTTACAATTATTTATATTAGCAACATTTAAGTATTATGTGTTCTATATTTTTGGGAGGAGGAATATATTATGGCATACATGTACAAAAGCTGGACCTTATACGAAGGACATGTTGAGTTAAAGGATGGAAATACCCTAACCCCCTATTTCTTCAGTAGATGGAAACCAAAAAAAGGTATACCATGTGATCTGCCAAATGGGTATGCTGTTGCTTTCAACAGCAGAACCGGTTTGCCATATCTAAGTAGAAAGTTGATAGGTGATAAAAATGAATGAAGATAGTGTTGAACTTAAAAACAATAACTTGAGCATAACTGAAGATAACTTTGGTGATATGTTAAATAAGTTAGCGCTACTCAATGAATCATTTTCCTATTATAAAACGATGATAAAGCACGATTGAGATAGAAGTAAGTTTGGTTTTTACCTGGGTAGAAAATGTTGAAAGATTTTTAAAGAAGTAAAAAAAGAGGCTTATTTTTTATCTATTATAGTAACATATTTATACATTGTGAGTAATATCTATTTTGAGGTGAGGCGTTTGAGAAGAAGAGAAAGTTACGTATTGGATGAGAAGGAGGATAATGCAGTCCAAATATTCACGGAGCTGGGGATGCCAAAAAATATGGCTAAGACATTATTGTATCTCTCCCAAGTTCCAGAGTGTAAATGTTCTGATATTGAACATGGGGTAGATCTGCGTCAACCCGAAGTGAGCATAGCGATGCAGGAACTACGCAAAAGAGGATGGGTAAAAAAACGGGATCTTAAAAAGAAAGGAAAAGGCAGACCAGTTCATATCTATAAAGCAGCAATGCGTTTATCTGAAATATGGAAAGCCTTCGAGCAGGATAAAATAAAAGAATTAGAAACTGTTAAGAATGATATATCGGAACTTAAAAATATTATCGAATGTAGATAAATCCTAACTTTATTTTTCTTTCGTCAACCCTACTCTTAGAGGGAAACAGCAAGTTGTAAAGGTTTTTATATAACCAATTATTATGGAATTAGAGGAAGGGGAGGAGAAAAACTATGACAGAAGAAAGAAGAACTGATGAAAATGTAATATATGTTGGAAGCAAACCGCCAATGAGTTATGTGCTTGCAGTAGTAACTCAATTTAGCGATTCGACTGAAGTAGTAATAAAAGCTAGAGGCAGAGCCATTAGCAGAGCAGTAGATGCAGCAGAAATCACAAGAAACAGGTTTGTAACAGATGCAAAAATCAAAGAGATAAAAATTGGTACTGAGAGCATTACCAATGAAGAAGGTAGAACATCGAACGTTTCTTCAATTGAAATATGTTTAACTAAAAAGAAAAGCAAATAGGTAGAAAGGTAAGCCTACAGGATGATGTCTATATCTAGTTTTTTTGTAAGTTCTTTGTACCTGTTTCGAATTGTTACTTCTGTTACGCCCGCAACATCTGCAATCTCTCGTTGTGTTCGTCGTTCACCACAAAGTACTGTTGCGATATAGAGAGATGCTGCGGCAATACCTGTCGGACCCCGTCCACTGGTGAGTTCTTTATCTGCTGCTTCTTTGAGTATTTCTATTGTTTTAGCATTTACGTCGCCACTAAGCTTTAATTCACTACAAAATCTTGAAATATAATCCTCTGGAGACGTTGGAATCAATTTTAATCCTAATTCACGAGCGACATATCTATAGTTTCGCCCAATCTCCTTCCTTGACATGCGTGCAATACTACTTATTTCGTCAAGTGTCCGTGGCACACGACACCGTCTACATGCAGCATACAAAGCTGCAGCAGAAACACCTTCTATGCTTCTCCCTCTAACCAAATTCTTTAATGCCGCTTTACGATAAATCATAGCAGCAGTCTCCCGAACCGTTCTGGGAAGACCCATGCCTGATGACAGTCTATCAAGATTAGAAAGAGCGAACGCAAGGTTTCTCTCTGTCCCATCACTAATTCTGGTTCTCGCCTGCCATTTTCTCATTCTAAATAGCTGCGCCCTGTTTTTGGTTGGAATAGATTTACCGTAAGCGTCTCTGTTTGTCCAACCGATCATTGTACTGAGACCCTTATCATGAATCGTATAGGTCATCGGAGCTCCTGTTCGTGCTCGTTTTTCTCTTTGATCGCTGTCAAACGCACGCCATTCAGGACCATGATCAATTAGATCTTCATCAATAACAAGTCCACAGTCTCTACATACCAATTCAGCTCTGGAATAGTCTCTACTAAGATGTGTACTCCCGCATTCAGGGCATTTAACAGTTTCTTCTATTTTTTGTTTATCTTTTTTGCTTGCCAATTAAATCAGACCTGTAAAACTCTATTAATCCACTCTACAACAAAAAGGAGGGATCTCCTTTATATAACTATTCTTACATAGATTTTTTTGAAGAGTTCAATAAAAGAGAAGAAAAGATTTTATGTAAAAAAAAGAAGAAACCATTTAAGGATTTCTATGCATTCCTCTCCTAATATCTTTTCGGTCGATGTTTCCGATAACATTCCTGACAGTAAACGGGTTTGCTACCATCAGGCTTGAATGGAACTTGGGTTTCATTCCCGCAGTCTGCACAAGTGACTGTGTGCAGCTCCCGTCCTCTTTCATCAACTTTTCTTTCTTTATTCATTTTATACTTCCTTGTTTTTATTCTTGACTCTTTATTTTTTGAGGAGCCCCCATTTTCGGATAATGAACAATTAGTATATAATCGTATGTATTGGAGGAGAAAAATATAAAGGGCAGGCTATTCGATTATGAATTGTGACTTAAAAATTGTAATATGAGATGAGAGAATTATTTTAATAGACATACTTGTTTTTGGTTTTGCCACCTAAAGACTGCGGCACAGTTCAATGGGAGTGATACTATATGATAGAAATAAAAGTACAAAATATTGTAGCATCTACAACATTCGCAGAGAAATTAGATTTAGACGTGATAGCACAATCTCTAGAAGAAGCAGAATATGAACCAGAGCAATTCCCCGGTCTCGTTTACAGATTAAAAAATCCGAAGACAGCTACACTTCTCTTTAGAAGTGGAAAAGCCAACTGTACTGGTGCTAAAAATATCGAAGATGTGAGGGCCACTATAGATATAATCGCAGAAAAACTGAAAAAATTAGGTGTAGAAGCATATAAAAATCCTGAGATAGTGATCCAGAATATCGTGGCCACATCTGATCTAGGAGGAGAGCTTAATCTTAGCGAAGTAGCTATATCTCTTGGTTTAGAAAACGTGGAATATGAACCTGAACAATTCCCAGGACTGGTTTATAGGATTAGAGAACCTAAGGTGGCTATGTTGCTGTTCGGGTCTGGTAAAATAGTCTGTGCAGGTGCAAGAAAGATAGAGGATGTGTCAAAAGCGGTAGAGAAATTATCAGAAGAGCTCACTTCATTGGGACTTCTTCACTAAATACAAGTATAAAAAAGTAAAAGAGAAAAAATTAACTGATTCAGGCATTCAACTAGTATAGAACTTATATCTTTCTTATTTAAAACATCAGCAAAATAACCTATTTTCAATCCCTTTTTATCCTCCCCAAAAACCCGGGGTTGGTTTTTTACTTGGTCAGAAAACGTAAAGGATTTTACTTTATGCTTTCTTCCTTACTTTTTTCAATACGTTTTATAACTACATCAAGTACCCCGTTTTTGTAAGTGGCCTTTAAGGCTCTCGGCTGGACATCACATGGCAAGTTCACCAATTTACGGTATTTACGCTGAGGTATATCAACCTTAATTTCTAGGGTGTCCTCAATTGCCTTCAGATCAATATCCTCCTTCTCAACTCCAGGGAGTTCAACGGTAATAGCAACCTCATCATCGTACTCGATTACGTCCGTCAAAGATTCCCTTTCTTCCGAAATCGTAAGTTCACCAGTTTGCTTCTTCAAGGGACAGTTACGGAGCTCCTGAATTTTGAGTTTACCATTTGGACCGATGCGTATAATGATATTATGCACAAATGGTTTACCTGATTCCTTCCGATTGAAAGGACAGCGGTAGGCTCTCTCAATTATCCAACGTATTTCCTTAAAAATTCTTTCGAAATCTTCATCATCTAACTCAAAGAAATCAGATGGGTTTCTTTTGTGTTTATCCTCATCTCTACTGAAAGAATCCATTTTTATTACCTCCACCTATCAAATATCATAAAACGTTCGATATATAAATCTTCTCAACAAAGTTGAGGGCTGGGAAAAATAGATTTTACCTGTTTTTATAAAAAAATTTGAACCCATCCCCATTTTACCATTTGACCAAAAATGGTTACAAGGGATGGGAGATCTCACAAGAGATCTAAAAAGAAATGCACTCGTAAGCATAAAAAGATTAAGCCTATCCGAAGAGATGGATACACCACCAAACAAGCATTACAAACAATAGACCTCTCCTATATCGATGAGATAACTCGAAAAAACAAGGGACGAAAAGGGTTCCACACGAGTTGTCTCATCAAAGCAATGCTGCTCATGTACATAAGAGGCATGGACTCCTTACTTGAATTAGAGCGATTCCTCAAAATACATAAAGAATGGTTGTATTTCCTCAATTTGAAACGAAATGTCAAAGGTAAAACAGAATACGTTGTACCGGATAGAACAACCTATGACAAGCTTATCAAACGACTTGGAATAGATGGAATGACTGAGATATTTGCCTTACTTGTCATTCAGATGATCGAAAAGGGGATCATAAAAGGAAACATTCTCTCTGTCGATGCGACTATTATTGAGGCATGGTTCAAGGACAAGGATAAGGGAAAGAATGGTAAACGCAGGAAGTCAAGAGATAGAGATGCAAGTCTTGGGTATGATTCCTACAGGGAGATGTACGTCTATGGGTATAAGATTCATGTCGTTATAGATGTAAAGTCAGGTCTTCCAATTTGTATCTGTGTGACAAAGGCAGGATATGGAGAATCTCGGACGCTTCGACCTTTTGTAGGTATCATCCAAGGCAGATATCCTATTGATGTGGAGAAATTCCTTGCAGACAGTGGATATGATGGAAATCTCAATCGTCTTGAC
>JAUXAU010000108.1 GCA_030619765.1 Thermoplasmatota archaeon | reverse complement strand
CGACATCCAACTAACCCCCTTGATAGGAGGTTGGCGCTCTATCCAACTGAGCTACAGACCCATAAAAGACAACTTATATTAATCAATTTAGTGAACTATATTTATGAATAAAACCACGCCTTTAATTCTTTCCCTGCTCCTTATACTCCTTGTTTCAGGCTGCACCCAGACAGGAAGGATAATAAACGAATCCGCTGAACTTCCCAATGAAACTGGTGCAATGCAGGTGACTCCTGAGAATGAAACAGAACAAAATATCTCCACAGCCCCCACAGAACCGCAAAACATCACACAACCCGAGGCATGCCCTGAAACCTGTAATGATGGGAACAACTGCACATATGGCTACTGCTCCGGGGACACAGGCTATGAGTGCGTGCATGCCATAAGGATATGCCTGGATTCTGTAAGACCATGCCCGGACGGCGTGAATGTGAGCTGCAAAAACATGTGCATAAACAATTCCTGCACAAGCTGCGAACCCGACTGCAGCGAGCACCCGATTCCAGAATGCACAAAACAATGCGGCGAATGCGAGATTCTTGATACAGAAAGATGTGAATGTGCCAGAATAACAAAATGCGTTCATAACGATAACTGCTGCCCAGAGGGATGCAACTACACAGAGGACAATGACTGCGAAAAGCCTGAATGCAATGAATCATGGGAATGCGGAAACTGGTCAGAATGCATAAACGGAACCCAGGGCAGAACCTGCACTGACCTGAACTCCTGTGGAACAGAAGAACTGAAGCCCAATGAAATACAGGAATGCGAACTAGAAGAATTCAATATTACAATAACATATATACATTACGAAACTCCGGAATGGGTAGAGATAAGAAATTTCGGAAATCTTGCTGTTGATATGACAAACTGGACATTAGAAGATAATGCAACACACCCACACGTTTACCATCTCCCTGCATTTTCCTTACCGCAAAGTGCTTTTCTTTATATTCATACAGGATATGGGACAGACAATTCTACTGACTTATATTGGAATTATGGTTGGCATATATGGAATGATGCTGGAGATATGGCAACATTAAAAGATAATAACGGAACAATAATAAGCACTTATTCCTATGATTCCTGATTAACCCCTGCAATCCTCGCAGAGCCAGCGCCCGCCGATGTTTTTCAGCTCGTCAGAATATGCCTCGCAGTTCTCGCAGATGCCGGAGATTACCTGGTCAGGCTGTGTAACCCTATCAACCCTTGTCCTGAGCTTCTCTGACATTATCTCAAGGAGCTCTGGTGCTGTCAGGAGTATTTCCTTGTCAGAGACAATACCCTGCAGCTTGCCATCCTTTATTACAGGCACCCGCTTTATCCCTGTTTTTATCATCAGTTTTGTTACCTTCAGTATGTCCTCCTCAGGCGAGGCACTTATGAGCTTCCTTCTGGTTGGTATGTCTTTTATCTTGACCTTTTTAGGGTTTCCCCCTGCAGCTATCAAGCCCACAATATCATCATCGGTTACTATATCAACAGGTTTCATTTTCTTGTCTATCACTATAACAGAACCAATCCTGTTGTTAGTCATTATCTTTGCTGCATCAGATACAGTCAGATTAGGGTCTACTGTTATCACATTGCGCTTCATTATCTCCTTGACCTTAACCATATAAACCAACCAAAAATCTGTTATTTTATTATGGGCTTTGGTTTTTATAAAGATTTGAATTACTGGAAGTAGAAAAGAAAACCCTGTTCTCATGCCACCTTTGGAATATCTGAAAAGTCTTCAACCCGCTTCTTATAACCCCTAATTTTTCTGTAAATAAAAACTATCAAACAGGATATTATGTAACCTTCAATGAACAGGAAGATGATGTTAAATAAAAGCACAGGCACACCGAGTTCTGTATAAGATTTAAACTCATCTCTCCATAAATCTACACCTATGAATGTATTGGGACCGGGCAAGGCATTGATTATACAGTCATATGTTTCCTCGCTCATATAGTATTGACAGAATTCGTAGTTACCGATTCCTGCATAAAATTCGCAGGATGTTGGAAAAAACGGGTCAATCACTCGAATGAATGCAAAAGAATATATTGCGGGTAGGTATAATAATTCATTAACTATAGCTACAATCTCATCAGTCATACTTTCGCTAAGATTCTCTAATCTGTTTATTGTTGTATTTACTGGCGATGTATCATTTCTTTTACGGAATTCCTTTATGTCCCTTATCCCCCTACTAATATCACATGCATACTTATCCTCTATCAATCCAAAAGAATGGAGAGTGTTTATTATATTCAAAAACAACACTATAAAAATTACGGGAATTATGATCTTTTTCCATTCAAGTCTCAAAAATTCTTTCCAGTTCATTTCTATTCCCTCTAGTAGCGTCTGTTGCTTTATAATTGGTTCTCATAAAAGTTAAACTTTGTAAGAGATATATCGAAACAAAACGGGCTCTGCTACAGAAACCCGAGAGTCCCTGGCTAGTTTGTAGAAAATATTGAGTTAATTGGCAAGGTTTTAGTAATATATGTTTCAAACTTTAGACTTTTCCATAGTTTAATTGAGCGAGGTCGTAAAATAACATTTTTAAACTTAATGTCTTAATAATTCAACGATGAATAACTTGAATTTAAAAATAGTCATTGTACTGACATTTGTAATAGGATTTGTAATAGGCAATTATTGTGGGGTTTCTTTAGTAGGCAGAATGATTAGTGATTCTAATATAGAGCAGTTCACAGTACCTGAAAATTCCATTGTTATAAGCCCCCAACAGATGACTGTTGGCAAAGGCAATAATTTTGTGGTGCAGATAGATATTAATACGAACAAACTAGTTTATGCTGTTCAGTTTGAGTTGATATTCAATCCGAATGTTTTGTATGCAGTCTCTGCAAACGAAGGGGATTTCCTAAAGAAAGAGGGCAATACATACCCTGTTATTAAAATTGACAATGATGCCGGTAAGATTGAATTTGTAGCCACGATACTTGGTCAATCAGAGGGATTTAAAGGACAGGGAACGCTTGTAAGCATAGAATTCAGATCTGTAAACAAAGGATCCAGCAGCCTACAGGTCAAAAACATAATATTAAGAGATTCTGCAGCACGCACAATCGCGGGCATTTCTATCAATGATGCCGAGGTAACAGTGGTTTGAAATAACTAATTTATTTATAGAACTCTAATATAACAATGTGAAATGGATTTTAGTATTTACAATATGGGTATTTCTTTTGTCGGCGGTATCTGTTAGTGCATACTACAGGTGCCCTGATGTCACAAATGATGGAGTTGTCAATATATATGACCTTTCTGCAGTTGGTCTGCATGCAGTTTCTGTATGCGGAGAGCACCTTTATAACGAAACATTTGATATAAATAAGGATTGCGCAATAAACGAAAGCGACCTTGCCATTGTCGGTAAATGGATGGACAAAACATGCCTTTATATGTGTCCAGATTTGAATGATGACGGTGTAGTTAACATATTTGATATGGCGATGGTTGCCAAAAATATGAATTCTTCCTGCAAATTCAACAAAAGCGCAGACCTTAATAATGATTGTATAGTAAATGAGATAGACCTGGAAATACTTGGAGATAATTACCGGTGTGAGGGACCAGACTGTATAGCTGATATAAACGGAGATGGCGAAGTTGGGCTACTCGATCTGATGATTCTTGCCCGTTCGTATACCCTGAGATGTTATAATGAGACAGCGGATGTGAACAAGGACTGCATGGTTAATGAAACAGATACCCAGATAGTAGGGGACTGGATGGGGGAAATATGCTGCCGTAATGGGAGCACAAACCCCTGCGGCTCTGATGTTGGCGCCTGCGAAAAAGGCTTAATGACCTGTATAGAGAATGAATGGAGCGATTGTGTTGGTGTTATAGAGCCTATAAACGAAACCTGCAATGACATAGACGATGATTGTAATGGATTAATTGACGACAATCTAATCAAATTCTGCGGCTCAGATATAGGAACATGTCAATCCGGTATGCAAATGTGTACGAATGGCCAGTGGGGTGATTGCATAGGAGATATACCCCCCACCCCAGAAATATGCGACAGTCTTGACAATGATTGTGACGGAGAGGTGGACGAGATAGGCTGTGCCTGCACGACCGGCTATACAAGGTCTTGCGGTTCTGACATCGGCAGATGTGAGAAAGGAGCACAAACCTGCATAAATGGAACATGGAGCGATTGCATTGGTGCTATAGAGCCTGCAAACGAAATCTGTAACAGTATAGACGATGACTGTGATGGATTGATTGATGAGAATCTGACCCATGCCTGCGGTCTGGATAGAGGAGAATGTATAAGCGGGTTGCGATTCTGTACAAACGGGCTATGGGGAGAATGTATTGGTTATGTAGGACCAAAACCGGAAATATGTGACGGTCTTGACAATAACTGCGACGGTTTAACTGACGAAAATCTTACCAGAAGATGCGAAACTGAGGATACCAAGGGTGCCTGCAGGTATGGTTATGAAATATGCATAAATGGTGTATGGAGCAGTTGTACTGGGTCCAAGCCTATGGAGGAGACTTGCAATGGTATAGATGATGATTGCGACGGTCTTGTGGATGAAACCTGTCCTAATAAAATCATAGAGATGGCAGATCATATAATAACTCTGGAATCCATCAAAATAAATTTGTTGCGGTTAAAAACACCCGTTACAGGTATAATAAATTACTATAAGTCAATTGGGAATTACAACAAAATAGTTGCATGGGAAAGTATAATGACAAGTCTTGATTCTATAATACTTCATATAGACAGTGTAAATGGCGTGATTAGGGATTTTGTTAACAATCCCACGGAAGGAAAACTTATCAATATCAAAAATGGGATAAATGGAATAGAAAAAGAAATTGAAAGTCTTATAAAGCAAATAATGGAAGCGGTGTCATGAATGGTGAACCTTTGCCTGGCATAAGAGAGAGTGTCCCTAAAGGAAATAGGCGGATAGGTATTGTTATAGCTCTGTTGGTTGTTATAGCCATTTTGGTCTGCTACATATGGTTGTCAGCAAAGCCGGAAGCAGTAATAACAACCTCCTCAGAGGTTGCACAACAAACCCAGAATATAACTAATCAGCTTCAAGGCATTGCAGATGCATTGAAGAACATTTCCCGGTCAATCTAGATGGAGCAGATGCTTCAGGAAGCAATTAACCAATTGGGCATAGATATAGTGAAAATGAAAATCCAACAGAAAACATCCAAATTACAAAACTCAGCACACACCCACATAATCCAGCATCAACATCAAAAATATGCTATTTATTATAGGTTTTGGTTTTTATAAGTTTGCCTGGAACAGGTATCACATCGAGAAGAAATCAGCACACACCCACATAATCCAGCACAGCAGATTCGTTTATCACTGGTGGTTGAACCGTTTATTTAAATCTATATCGGAATTATAAAAAGATGTGTTATGAAAAGGATAGTATTAAATAATGGTTTAAAACTCATCATGAAAAGAAGGTCACACATAAAAACCGTTGCTATGACAGTAGCAGTAAAAGCAGGAACGGTTAATGAGAATGAAAAGAACAACGGTGTGGCACATTTTGTTGAACACATGTTATTTAAAGGTACAAAGAAATACTCACAAGAAGAGCTAATGGAAATCGTTCAGTCTTCAGGTGGTATTTTTGATGCAATAACCCAAAAAACATATACAAAATATGAAATCAACATAAGACATAATTTTGTTAATACGGGTTTAGATGTTTTACATGATATGTTATTCAATTCTGTTTTTGGCGATGCATCTGTTAATAAGGAAAAAGGTGTTATCTTAGAAGAAATAAAACAGCAAATTAATGACCCGTTTATTTTGATACGTGTTTTGTTTGAAAGAGAGATAAACACGGAGAATCCCTTGGGTTTGTGCATACTCGGTACAGAAAAAACTATAAAAAATATAACACAAACAGAACTTTATTCATTTTATAAAAAATACTATGTCCCAAATAATATGGTATTAACAATTGTTGGAAATATAAATTATGAAGATATTGAGAGAAAAGTTAGAGAACTATTTGGAAAAAATAAAGAAAATAAATCAGATGAACAACCAAAATTTAGATTAAAAACAACAATTGATAAGCATGAAAGTGAATTAAAAAAAGAAGGTTTAAAACAAACTCATATAGTAATAGGATGGCGTGCTCCGACTATATTTGATAATAAAAAACATGCAATGGAAATAATAACATCTATTTTGGGTAAAAACATGAATTCCATGCTATCAACTAAATTTATTAATGAGCTCGGTATTGCCTACAATATTGGTGCCGAATTCAATGATAAAGAAGGATATTGTTTTTGTAACTTAGCAGTATCCCCTCAGAATACAAATTTAGCTAAAAATGTACTGCTAAAACTGATAAAAAATCTTATAAGAAATGGGATAACAAATGAAGAACTGGAAAGCACCAAAAATTATCTCAAGGGTATTAATGCTTATTACCAGGAATTGAACAAAACGCTTTCTGAGCAATATAGCATTGCAGAACTGTTCACCAAAACCGAAGAGGTAGAAAGTTATGATAAAAATATAGACTCTGTTACAGTAAAGAAAGTGAATGAGGTTATTAGAAGATTCATAAATGTGAATAATTATATAATGATAATTTTAAAGCCAAGTGAATCAAATGAACGAGAACGAATATCCATTTAATTCTGGGCATCTGGTTATAAAGGAAGGCGCATATAGAACAAATAGGTATTTCATCAAAGATATGGAATCTAAAAAATCTGGATATGCAAATGAAGATTCAAAAAATCTTTTGATTTTATGTGATGGTACAAAAAACATAAGAAATATAGTAAATCAGTTATTTCAATTATATAATGCTCCAAAAAAAGATATCAGAAAAAAGGTCATCAAATCACTTAATTATTTCAAAAAAGTGGGGTATATAAAGTTTAGCAAAAACCCATACACCAAAGATATCGTTTTTCATGAAAAAGAAATGAATTATACTTTGGACGTGGTGCAATTAGATGTTACAAATGCATGTAATTTGTCATGCATCCATTGTTATGCAAGAGCTGGAAAAAAATTAGAAAATGAACTAACTATCCAACAAATATTTGCTTCGATAGATAGATTGGCTGATTTGGGCGTGTTAGAAATTGTAATCACAGGTGGAGAACCTTTAGTACGTAAAGATATTTTTAAAATAATGAAGTACATTAAAGACAAAGATATGGATTTTACTTTATTTACAAACGGTGTTTTACTTAATAAGAATAATATCAAAAAAATAAAGAAATTAAATCCAGAGATTGTGGCCATTAGTGTGGACAGTATTAAACCTGAAATTCATAACAAAA
>JAUXAU010000095.1 GCA_030619765.1 Thermoplasmatota archaeon | reverse complement strand
AGGATAAAGCATTGAAGGACATAGAACCATTCAGTTATTCAATATTTGACAAGAGACAAAAGACATTAGCTGACTTCCCTGTCAGCTAATGTAGATCTCCGTTTTGAAGAAACGGAGTCTTAACGGTTATTGATAATTTTTAATTTAAAGAGGATTGAATTATATGGCTAAAGAGAAAAAAGGAAAGGCTGAAGAGGCAGCTGAAAAAACAGGTGAATTAGTTGGTAAAGGTGCTAAGAAAGGCTGGGGCGTCGTAAAAGGATTTGGAAAAGGAATGAAAGACGCAGTTGAAGGTAAAAAGAAAAAGAAGTAAATATGTAAATAATTCTAATATTCTATATGAGTAAATAATTAGGTATTTACATGTATTGTGAAGGATGGTAAATATTCTTCTTAGCTAGGCCTAAGAACATTTACTTTTACCCTCCTTTGCTACCACTTATTTTAGCGCTTTGATTAATAAAATAATTTGAAGTCCAATTTATATTTTATACCAAACATTTATATTTAATTATTTTATAACAATTTTAAAAATATGTGTTTTAGGGAGGTAAAAAAATGAGAATGAAAATAGCTACGATATGTATAGCTGTAGGTTTGTTTGTTTTTGCCTGTGGTTGTGTTGAAGAAAAAGAAGAGGTAGAGGTTGAGACTGGTAATGTTGTGTTTCAAGTTACGGATAAGGTTACAGTGGATTTTGATTATGTAAATGTCACCTTTTCTGAGATTAGACTTTTTAATCAAACTGATGAAAATGGTTCGTATATAACAGTTATGTCAGAGTCGAAAACTGTTGATCTTATTTCTTTGAATTTGAGTCATATAAATGAGACGCTTGGTGTTGCAGAGATAGAAGTTGGTAATTATTCTAAACTCTGGATCAATATCTCTAGTGCTATTGGTGTGTTAAATGAAACCAAAGAAACAGTAAATATTACTGTTCCTTCTGGTTGGTTGAAAATTCAACAATTACATTTGTTTAATATTCAGAAGGGCAATAATACGATTACAGTGGATATAGATCTTGAGAATTCTATTCATATGTTTCATGGTGGTGAGGAATATAAATTTATACCTGTTATTAGCAGTCTTGAACATCGTCATGAGAAGAAATTACAGTTCCGTGAACATAACAAGAGTAAAATTAGAAACATGGTAGGCAATCGGAAACCGGCGATTGATATTCTTGTAAATGACAGCTTAGTTGAAAAGAAGGTCACATTAACTGCTAATGAAACCTATGAGTTTAATGCATCTGGTACACTTGATGTAGATGGTGATGACATGACATTCCTTTGGGATTTTGGCGATGGAACAAATGTTACAGGAGCTGTTGTTACACATAGTTACACTGATGAACAAAAAACATATCAATTATGGCTTACGGTTAGCGATGGACATGATGAAGCAAAATGGCATGTAACAGTAAAAATTAATAGTTAAAAAGGTGAATTGACAAGGTAATTAGTGTTTACGTTGAAAAACAACAATCACAGATTCTTCTGGCTAAAAACCAAATTGGCAGTAATTATTGTGTAAAACATCAGAATCAGATAAACAAATATATCAGAAGTGCATTATTAATATGAAGAGGGGGAAATTCATGGAAAGAAATAACCTCATCAAGAAAGGAGTAGTAATTGCAGTTATACTCTTGTTCATTAGTGTGAGTATTATTCCTTCAACTGGCATTAATGTAGTAAAGAAATCTCCTAAGCCAACTTTCTATAATGGCAATATCTTGTATGTAGGTGGGAATGGAACAGGAAACTACACAAAGATTCAGGATGCTATAGATGATGCAAGTGATGGGGATATTGTCTATGTATACTCTGGATTCTACGACGAATCATTAACAATATCCGCCACAATTATCCTCCAGGGTGAAGCACCAACAACAACTACTATTAATGGGATTGCAGAGAGTGTAATAGAGGTAGCTGCCGATAATGTAACTATCATGGGATTCACCCTTGAAAGTCTAGATGTTGATGAGTGGTTGAGAGGAATAATATTTGGGGGTAACAATACCGAGATAGCATACAATATTTTTCAGAAGCTAGGATATGGAGTTGAAGAAAATCCCGGTTACCATGCTGCAAATCACAGTATTCATGACAACATATTTAGAAACAATAACTACGGCATTGAGCTATATGAGGCAACTCACAACATGATTTTCAACAATTCATTCAGAGATAATGTGTATGGTGGTTTTGGTTTGTATTATTCAAATAATAACATGATATATGACAACAGTTTTTTCCATGATGGCTTGGAAATTGGAGACTCCTACAACAACATCGTCTACAATAACACAATTAACAACAAACCAATCATTTACCTTGAAAATGCTAAAAATATGGTCGTTGAACATGCTGGTCAGGTGCTACTTTTCAATTGTGAGAATATTACAATTCAGAACTGTTATTTTAACGATACATTCCAAGGAATTCACCTGTGTTCAACCAAGCACTGCACTATATCAAAAAATATCTTCACTAATACAACGGGGGTGGGGTGTTATATGGATTATACACGGAATACATTCATCCAAGAGAACTTTTTCAATTCAATATACTGTGGAATAATTGGATGGCAATGTATAAACACCATTATAAAATACAACAATTTTACAAATTGTCAATTGGGATTGGGATTTGAATACGGCGCATTAATTACTCGAATAATTCGTAATAATTTTATTAATAATACCCGAGATATAGTATTTCTCTTTAGTTGTCTTTTTATTGTTAGACAAAATTATTGGAATGAACCACGAATTATCCCAAAGATTATACATGTAGGAGTTGAGGATATTAATCCTAATAGAATACTTATTGATTGGAGACCAGCACAAGAACCATATGACATAGAGGTGTGAAATAGAATGAACAATAAGATACTCCTCGGTAGTATCATAGCAGTTGTAATAATGGTTCTAGTGCCATTTACAGGTGTTGTTGGTTATCAATCTACTAAATCATCTGCTATTGCCAAAGCATCACCACTTTTCAGTATTAGAAGCACAAGGGCGATAGACAGAGATAGCAGGGATTTGACTTGTGATTATGTTGGAAAGGATAAAGGAATTGATATTCTGATTCCAAAACGAGAGGGTAGAATAAAATTGATTCAAAAGGTTATCGATAATATAAATAAAATGGATGATAAAACATTCAATAAATTTGTCAGTTTAATTTTTAGTCGTATTAAGCAAAACAGCATTGATGATGAAGAAATCGTAATCGTATTGAATCAGGCAAAAAATAACCAAGAAATTAATGAGCCTGCTGTATCTTTACCAAGTTGGAACGACCCATGCACAATTGGTGCTTGGTTCCCTGGTTGTTGGATAATTAATATATTTATTACGATTGTTGATTCGATAAACGCTTTACTACTTTGGATTAATAATATTCGGCATGCTGTTTCACATATTATTCCTGGTTGCTGTGAAACTTGGAATTAGAGAATTCTTCTGGCTAAAAACCAAAATTGGCAGTAATTATTTTAAGGAATTAAAAAGAAAAGAATAGAGAGCTGAGGTACATGAATTTAGGCTATTTAATTCCGAATACAAAAGGTTCGAATAAAAATGCTTGATTGCTTCTTTATACAAGAACAAGAGGTTTTATTTAAACCAGAAGAATCAGTGATAAGGGGTAGTCTTTATATAATATATGTTCCCATATTAGTAATGTTAAAGTTTTAATGGAGGTACATATTGATCAAAAAAGATTTGGCATTTGGTATGATTTTCATGTTTATTTTTTCAGCAGTAACTCCAATAGTAATTGCTTATAACATTAGACCAAATAATTTAGACATTTCAGAATCACCAACTATACAAGATGTTGGTCTTATGAATATATCTAACCTAAGAATCGAAGACATTGCGGGTGGTCTTGGTCTAACCGTGGTACTCAAAAACGATGGAGATGTCGATATATCAGATATCACATTGAATATCAGTGTCACTGGAGGTTTCATAATAAAACTCTCCAAAAAGTACTATGAGATACCATTACTCCACGCTGGTGAGTCAAGTAGAGAGAAAATAAGAATATTTGGCATTGGACTAGGAATAATCGCTGAAATTCCAGAGGTCACAATTACAGCAAGTGCATCTAATACAGACGATAAGGAGATAAAAGCCACTGCTAAGATATTTGGACCGTTTGTCAAAATAATTGGAGTATTTTTCGATGATGGCTCATTTGATGGGTACACCCTGTTTGCTCCTGAATATTCTACAAACACGTATTTGATCAATAACAGTGGGGAAATTGTTCATATGTGGGATAGCAATTATATACAAGGTTTAGCTGTGCATCTCCTAGAAAACGGTAATCTTCTTCGTAGTGATTTTCCGGGTGTTAATCCAACCTTCATGGCTGGCGGAGTTAGTGGCCGTGTTGAGATATTTGATTGGAATGGAACACTTCTCTGGAATTTTGAATAT
Source organism: Thermoplasmatota archaeon (assembly GCA_030619765.1). Classification (GTDB taxonomy): domain Archaea; phylum Thermoplasmatota; class E2; order DHVEG-1; family DHVEG-1; genus JAGLML01. Next base: position 5,114 of record JAUXAU010000095.1, on the reverse strand, counting down.
TCAAACAATCAACATTGTCTGCATCATGATATTGAACCGTTACCAAATGGAAATATACTAATGATCGCTTGGGAGTATAAAACCGCCGATGAAGCCATTGCCGCAGGTCGAAACCCCGATTCACTGCCTATTGGAGAACTGTGGCCAGATCATATTATTGAAGTTGAACCAAATGGTTCGGCAAGTGGCAATATTGTTTGGGAATGGCACGTCTGGGATCATCTAATTCAGGACTTTGATCCAACGAAAGAGAACTACGGTGTCGTAGCAGACCACCCAGAATTGATCGATATCGATTTTGGAAAGATCCGTGCTGACTGGAACCATGTAAACTCAATTGACTATAACGAAGAATTCGATCAAATACTATTAAGCGCACACAACCAAAATGAAATTTGGGTGATCGACCACAGTACAACCACTGAGGAAGCCGCCGGTCATACCGGTGGTAATAGTGACAAAGGCGGTGACTTTCTTTACCGTTGGGGTAACCCACAGACCTATCGCGCTGGAAGTATAGGAGATCAGAAATTCTTCGGACAGCATGATGCAACATGGATAGAATCTGGTTATCCGGGTGAAGGTAACATTTTGGTCTTTAATAACGGTCAAGGACGTCCAGATGGGCGGTATTCTTCTGTGGATGAGATTGTACCACCTATAGATAGCAATGGCAACTATTCTCTTACACCAGGCTCTGCTTATGGGCCAGAAGAGCAGACATGGATATATACTGCTGAGAATCCTCCTGATTTTTATGCAGGTCATATTTCAGGTGCCCAACGGCTCCCTAACGGAAATACACTTATCTGTGATGGTCCACACGGTATTTTCTTCGAAGTAACCCATGAAAAAAAGATCGTTTGGAAATATACCAATATGTTCCCAAATTTAATTGATAATCATGTGTTTACAATCCATCGCTATGCACCTGACTATCCAGGTCTCGAGAATTTATTTGAATAATAGTCCAACTAGAAACTTATTTTGTTAAAAATTGTAAGTACTACTTAGAAAAAACTATTAAAAGAACGTTTTTTATACTTTATATAAAGGTTTGTTTTTTGATGGGGAAATTTGAAATGATAAAAGATATACACATTCCATGCAATAGTGTCTATAATGCAATACTTTCGCGGAGAAGTATAAGGCGTTTTCAACAAGAGCATATAGATGTTGATATTCTAAAAAAAATTGTAAATGCCGGAAGACTAGCACCATCTGCTGCAAATCTTCAACCATTAGAATATTTCATTGTTAATGAAAAAAAACTGTGTTCTAAAATATTTAAAACGCTTGGTTGGGCAGGGTATATTAAACCAAAATGGGCTCCAAGTAAAGAGGAGCGTCCAACCGCATACATTATTGTACTTGTTACTGACATAAACAACAAATATTATTTAAGAGATGTTGGTTTTGCTTCAGAAAATATAGTACTCGCAGCTGAAGCAGAAAACATCGGAAGTTGTATTTTGTGCAAAATCGACCGAGATAAAATACGAGACATACTAAAGATACCTAAAAACTTAGACGTAGACTCAGTAGTTGCCTTGGGCTATAAGGCTGAACAGCCAGTTATTGAAGATATGAAAGAATCTGTCAAATATTGGAGAGATGAAAACATGATTTTACATGTCCCTAAAAGAAAATTGGAAGAAATTATATATATAAATAAATATTAAAACACATAAACTATCGGTTTAATTGTTCTTTTAATAGTATGATTTCATGTTATACTTTGTAATGCGTGGGTTTATCTTTGTTTTAACGCCTAGAATAATATCCTTTTAGGAACATTGGTAAGAAATAAGAAGATATCAATACCAATATTTTTATAGGTGATCTATATATAATGTTATCATGCGAAAAAATAGGGGAGTTAAAATTTATAAAAATAAGATGCTGGTGAACATTTTTATGATTACAACAATAACCATAGTGTTGCTTGTACCAAATGCCTTTGCTGAATCAATTTTATCCGCCGAACCTAAGACCACATCCATGGGAGACCCTCCCAGTTCATTTGATTTACGAGATGTAAATGGTGAGAATTATGTCACAGGAATAAGAGATCAAGGCCCATATGGTACATGCTGGACCTTTGGTACTATGGCATCATTGGAGGGAAATCTACTTATGACTGGAAACTGGGTAGCAGCAGGTGAAACTGGAGAACCAGATCTATCTGAGAGACATCTAGATTGGTGGAATGGATTTAACACACATAATAATGATGATGACCCTGGCGGCGGTGGACTAACTCCTCACAATGGCGGAGATTACATGGTTTCTTCTGCATACATTGTAAGAGGTGAAGGAGCAATAAGAGAAATTGATGCGCCTTATTCTCAAATTACAACACCACCAGCAAGAGATGATCCAAGTTATCATTATTACTATCCAAGAGATATCGAATGGTATGTAGCAGAATCTGATCTTAGCAATATTGATACTATCAAGTATAAACTAATGACAGAGGGAGTGATTAGCACTGCCTTGTGTTGGGGATATGGTGGCTCTATGGGAAGCTATTATGCTCATTATCAACCACCCGCAACCTCTGATCCACCGAATCATGGTGTTGCAATTTGTGGTTGGGATGATAGTAAAGTAACACAAGCTCCACAGCCCGGTGCATGGCTAATTAAAAACAGTTGGGGATATTGGGGTCCAGAAAATGGATATTTCTGGATTTCTTATTACGATAAATGGTGTTGTCAAGAACCTCGAATGGGCGCTGTATCTTTCCAAGATGTAGAGTATGAACCCTTTGAAAGAATATACTATCATGATTATCATGGATGGCGAGATACATTAACTGATATAACAGAAGCTTTCAACGCATTTACTGCACTATCAGATGAAACAATTCCATCTGTGAGCTTCTTTATAGCTGAAGATGACGTTGATTATACAGTAAAAATATACGATGATTTTGCTAGCGGACAATTACAAAATGAACTCTCTTCAAAAACTGGAACCATTGAGCATACTGGATTCCATACTATAAATCTTGATAATCCTGTAAATATACTTTCTCAGGAAGATTTTTACATTTACCTGTCTCTTTCTTCAGGAGGTCATCCATTTGATCGTACCTCAGATGTCCCAGTACTATTGGGGTCATCTCAACGGGTAATAGTAAAATCAGATGCAAACCCTGGTGAGAGTTATTATAAGAGTGGATCAACATGGTATGATCTTTATGATTACGAATTTACTAATCCCTCATGGGATGAATCTGCAAACTTTTGTATTAAAGCATTGGTTAGCGACTATATTCCATTGATACCCAATCTAGAATGCGAAGGAGAAATATCATGGCCAAGTGTAAAACCAGGAGCAGAAGTTACAGGAAATTTTACTGTTGAAAATATTGGTGATTCATATTCATTACTTGATTGGGAAGTATCTGAATGGCCTGAATGGGGAGATTGGACTTTTACACCTCTTAGTGGAAATAACTTGAAACCTGAGGATGGAGAAGTTGAAGTTGAAGTAACGGTTATTGCACCAGAAGAAATGGACGATTTCTCCGGAACAATAAAAATAGAGAATAAGGAAAACCCTGATGATGTCTGTATAATAGATGTATCAATGACAACACCAGTGAGCCAGAATTCAATCACTTCACCTTTTCTTCAATTCATACAGAAAATTATACAGCAATTTCCATTATTAGAACACATACTCTCGTCAATTACAGTTTTCAACTGGATATTAAACTTCTAGCGACAAACTAACTCTCCCTTCTTTTTTTAACAGATGCTTTTCAACGTGAACTCTTTTTATTCAGGGAGGATTATAAAGTTATAATGGTGTGTTTTTTCATTTTGACATTTTTACACATTAGATTTATATACATTCACTGACAAAGTTTGACAAGATATAGAATATCATGAAATATATTGATGTTATAAAGGTGTGGAGAGATGGCATTCGGAGAAATTTCAGAATGGGCATCTGAATTTTCAATAAAAAGTGTCTTAAGTGGCGACTTTTCTGCGATGTTGCCAATATTGTACTTAGTAGTATCAATTGCGATTTACTCGATAGTTATATGGCATTTTTATAGATTTGTTGCTAGAAGAGACAGTTTTAAATTGACTGCAAAAAAACACCCTAAAATTGTCGGATTTTTAAAATATTTCTTCATATATCCATTTGTTGCTTTTCTTTTCTTTGCCGGATTTTCCTTAATGCTGCTATTCATTACAAAAAATTTGGAAATTATAGACGTTCTTTCAACATCATTTGCAATGATTGCTGCAATCAGAATTGCCGCATATTACAGTGAAGATCTTTCAAAAGATGTAGCAAAAATGCTACCATTTGCACTACTTGCGGTATTTTTGATTGATTCCTCATACTTCAGATTTGAAGATGTAATTAATAAGGTATATTCAATACCTGAATTTTTTACAGTGTGCATACAATTTATACTGTTCATAGTCTTAATGGAATGGATTTTAAGAATAATACTTATTATAAGAATAGGATTGCGGAATAAGAACGTAAAACATCACTATAAGCCAAACCTCAATATTTAACTTGAAAAATCTAATTTTTTCCTTTAAGACAGGTGCTTTTTATTACTTAATTTTTCTCCACCTTTATCAATATGATGTATCGAAATAAGAGCAATTAGAAAAGACGAAATTACCAACCAAAAAAGGCTAACATGATATGTTATAACTGGATTTTGTTGGAAAAATCCATTTGTTAATAAAGCTGAAGGTATCTCCTCAACACCATTTTGAATGCCATATCCTTCAATCATCATTGCGGAGGTACTAACATCAATACACCAAAGAGATAGAATCTGAAATATAACTATTGAAATAATCACCGCTATCCAGTCACTCTTTTTCAACTCTATCATTTTTAACACCTGTCATTTAATATTATTTAGTTTCTTCTTTCTCCGTATAAAGGCTTGCTGTACAACTATTACCGGATTTCTTTAGTTTTTAGAGTGAAATAGGGGTTTCACCCCTATAACCCCGTTCCGCCTTCGCTTCCTCGGCACGCCCTTCGGTCATGCCGCATCCCCGCTCGGCGGGAACACCTGCAATGTCTGCTGCCGATCATCAATCACTTTTACACCATGACGA
>JAUXAU010000028.1 GCA_030619765.1 Thermoplasmatota archaeon | reverse complement strand
ACGTCCTCATAGTAGCCTGGAGAACGGGTGTCTGCGGACACCCTATCAGGCTTTTCTTGATAAAACAAGAGTAAATTGTAAAAGAGCGTGTTGAAATTATGAAGTTGAAAAACCAGGAGGAACTTAATTCGGGATATCACATATTTTATCTGTTTTCTAAAGTAAATCCACATTCAATTTTCCATGGTGTTACATTATTAATTAAAACATCTTTTCCAAAATCTTAACATAATAAAAGAGCTTTAAATTTACAATAATAATAGAAGATATTATTAAGTAATAATTTGTTTCTTGTATGTTGTGGTGATATCATGCTAGTCAGCGAAATTATGTCAAAAGATGTAGTTACTGTAGAAAGTGACGAATCAGTTTTAGATGCGTGTAAAATATACAAAGATCGCGGTGTAGGCTGCCTTGTTGTCATGAACGAAGGAATTGTACTTGGAATTCTTACTGAAAGAGATATCATTGAACGAGTCATAATTGATCAAAAAAATCCCGATGAAATAAAGGTAGAAGAGATAATGTCTAAAAATATCAAAACAGTGCACGCTTCAGCAAGCGTAGAAAAAGCAGTCGAGATTATGAAAGAACATAAAATCAAGAAACTTCCTGTCATTTTAAACAACGAAATATTTGGAATTATTACCATTACTGATATTGCAAATGTTTTACCAGATTTCTCGAAATTTCTTGCTGAGGAAATTGAAAATTCCAAGTCTGTAGAACAAACATCACAATAATCAAACAAAATAATATTTTCAAAATAAATCTTCCCGATATATTATCTACTGGTAAATCCAGTTTTCTCGTTATATTTCCAATTTTTATAAATGTTATTTCTAATCATCTCTCTTTGTTTTTTATCTTCCGAAGAGAGTGCATCTATAATTATTCCCTCAATGTCCCGTAAAAGGATTTTACTTTCATCTTCATTATAATCAGTTGTGTATATTTTTCCTCTCTTATAGATAATTCCTTCCCCAGAATTATATATTGGTTTTTTCCCTAATTGCAATTCTGTGTCATAATCTTTAATATCTTCTAATCTCTTGAGCTGATATGCATCTTCTGCCATTCCAATCATTGTTCTATATACTTGTATCTTCTTGATATCCTGTTCAGTTTTAATCTGGTCTTTGATGCCAGAAATTATTGCCGGAATTTCTTGTGGCTCTATTTCTAAAAGTATCTTTTTCCAGAACCAGTTATATGCTTTACTAGCTCTAGCGTTTATGTGCTCTGGAGATTTCTCTGGGTAAATGATAATTCTCCCGTTGAGAGTCCTATGTCTCTTTCTCCATTCTGTTCTTTGTTTGTCCAGTTGCTTTTTTCTGTTATTGCTTACCATTCCATTATATTATTGCAGTTCTTAGATATAAAAGTTGTGGAAGATGGGGCGTTGTTTTACTAAAATAATATCTTTTTTAAGTAAGAATTTTATTGGATAGCCTTCAAAATATCTTCTGCAAATGTATCAAGTTTCTCCTCATAACCACTCTCTAAAGGTCCTTTCATACCTGTTACCTTAATCATTAAACCATCAGTGACCTTTGATAAATCCCTTGACTGAAGTAATTTTTCCATGGTTTTAAGACTTTTCGTCTTTGGAGGATTCAAACAAGTCGTTACAAGAGCATATTTTGCTCCTCCTTGTGAAATCTCCAATTTTTTAAGAAATTTTTTCATTTTCCCCGCTAGGCTACCAATTTGGGTCGGTGAGCTAAATATATAAAGGTCTGCCGATGGTAGTGATGTGGGCTCTATTTCACGAACTGAAAGCATTTCTACATCATGACCTTTCTTGCTCATTACGCCTTGCAAATATTCCATACATCCTTTCCCATTTCCAAATTTCGACTCATATGCAATACAAATCTTCATAATTATTCACAAAGCCCGAATCTTCCTCTCTCTTAAAAGCTATTGGTTTGATTTATTGCAAGATGTTTCTATCCAAAACTCAAAATATCTTTGTTAATTTGGAAAAAGAAAAAAGAGTGGTTTTAGTGTAGGTTTATAGTCCCAGCATGTACCTTAGTATTGGGAACATATGTGGGTGTTGCTGTAGGAATCCTAGGAATAACAGGTTTATGTTGAATGCTTTGTTTTTTGGTGTTGTAAGAGATACATCAATGGTGCAGAAATCACTAGGATCATCTAAATTGACTATTTTTACCTGCCCGGTATACGTAGTATCTCGTGGTTGTGGTATAACTCTAGGTACCCCTTGAGGTGCAACGACAGTTACCTGTACAGTAACAGCCCCGTCTTCAGGTTTTAAGGCATTGCCACTTGAAGGATTAAACGTCCATGTTCCCCAATTTGGCCATTCTGTGATATTCCAATTAAGCTCCGAACCTGGGTCGCCAATGTTTGACACGTTAAAACTATCAGTTACTGTTGCCCCTGGTTTAATTCCAGTCCATACTAGTGAACCATCGCAGCCTATTGCAGCTTGTGGAACTACCATGTCGTCGTTATCCATATTATCATAATATACATCCCCTAAACCATCTGTAATTGATGATGTAAATACAATATGAGCCCAACCACTATCACATGCAAGACCTAGGTATTCTCCCATCCAGGGTGTTCCCCATGGATTTGTTGGTGATGCAAAATTTTGGTCATTAATTTGATAATTAGTTGAAAAGGTAATTCCTCCATCAACGCTTTTTGCAATATATACATCCCAGAGTTTATCGCTTGCATCATTTCTACGGTCATACCATACAATGTCAATTGTCCCATCTGGCTTAACATCCATCCATGGAAGGTGCTGATCATTTGTTGTTGTATCATCATTTACTCGAATAGGTGCACTCCAGGCACCTCCTCCATTTGTAGATCGAATAAAGAAGATATCACATTCATCAGGTCCAGCTCCATCTGGATCAGCTGCATATGTAATATAAAGCTCATTTGGATTATTTGGTGAAACTTCTAAAACAGGAGCTCCTTTAGATACGACATCGGGTTGACCAGTACCTGTGGTTAGAGATAATGGTGGCAGATTTATTGTAGCAACAGTAATATCTGGTCCCCACGTTACACCACCATCGGTGGATACATCTAGAAATATAGTGCCAATCCCTCCCGTCCATACATTATAATGCAGCCATGAAACATATACAGTTCCATCAGAAGCTACTGCTGGATTTGGCATATTTGCAAGATCATTAGCAAATGAGTTTATAGTTATAGGTGCACTGAAGGTATTACCACTATCAGTCGAGTATGAAAAGTATATATCGCCAGTTGGTAGTGGCATATTATATCCACGGTCTTTTATCCATGTAACATAAATATTATCAGTATATGGACTAGACGTATATGTATCAGCTTTTATCTGACATCTATCATTAAATCGGAAGTTTGGATCTGGATTAGATTGAGGTGGAATATCTAGGGCAATAGTCACTGGTGGAAGCCAAGTTACACCTCCGTTAGTTGACTTATGAACATACATACCGCTGTACCAATTTATATCTGAAGATATTTGTCCAACAAATACATTTCCTAGGGTATCAATCGTAACAGTAGGATCAAACATATCATCCATAAGCAAACCAGTAATAGTATTCAATGGATACTGAAGTTGAGTTGCAGTCCAAGTCATTCCAGCATCTGTACTGTAACTCACACCAAGACCTGGACCACCAGCATATGGATCATCATTATAAGCAGCAACCAGTAAAGTTGGTGAACCTGATGAACCTGGAATAAGATCTAATGATATTTCATTCTGTAATACATTTGTTGGATCAGGATCAATTTGAACATCTGTGCCCTTCTGTCCTGCCGCCTGCTTCTGGATAGCCACTTCTTTATCTTTACTCACTTTTTCAGTATTTCCACTTATGCTTGGTACGACACTAGCTCCAAATAATAGTATTATTATAACTATCATAACTACTATTTTCTTTTTCATATTTTTATCCTCCCAAAATATAAATCTATAAATTACAATACACTAATTTTATTTAAACATTTCCTTTTAAATACGTCTATTGAAACATTTGTCACGCCATTATACTGACTTCATTTCTACAACATTTACTATGACCCTATTCTTCTCTTATGAAATAAAAGTTCAATCACGATCGTTTCACTATATATCATTCATTCGATAGATTTAAATAGACATTTTTATAATTAACAATATATGGTGTAAAAATATGAAGATTAAAATCCTAGGAATTATGATTTGTATGCTAATGATGTTGAGTGTTGCAACTGTAGCTGAACCCATTAAGATTAAACAGATATCGAAAGGAACTACTACTTTTGATGACGATGTTCCTATTTGGAGTGTTGGTGATAGTTGGACATACACAATAAATAATTTTACCGTAGATTACGATGTAAGTGGCCAAAAGATGTTTATGGATGGAAAAATAGATGATTTTGAATGGACTGTTGCTGACACGAGCGGGAGTACTTATGAGGTAGATTTTACAGGTAAACTCACTGCAGAATATGAAATTTATCTTTCTTCATCATCAATGACATTATGGGTTACAGGCACATTTAAACCTGCATTAACTCGTATTACAGGAACCATTACTTTTACCAAATCTGATTTAGAAATTGAAGATGTTTTTGCTGAAATAAAAGGCATCACCATGGCAAAAATCTCCCCAATCCCTATACCACTTCCAATTCCGTTTAAATTGACCCTAAATGGTGATTTGAGTACTGTTTTTCCTATCTTCGATTTTCCATTAAGTACACTGAAAACCTGGGCACTACCAGATATCGATGTAGAAATGAATGCACAAATGGGCGGAATCTTTGGGCTTATCAAGATACCTGTATCATTTCAAACCCATTATTCATGGACGCCCCTTGCGTTTTGGTGCTGGAGTAAAGAAAGTATTACTGTTGAAGCGGGGCCCTTTGATGCATGGAAGATCTCATCGATAATTGGTGGTTTCTTTGAATATCATTATGCACCATCTGTTGGAAACCTCGTCAAGATCGATGCCACTATGCCAAACGGCGATATTCATGGAGAGCTGAAATCTACAAATCGCATATAAAAACGTACCACATTGATAATCCCTTAGGATAAAACACTCGCGTCTCATCAATTTTATTTATTGGAGATACAAAACAGCAAATATTAATAGCTATCTTTCAGATTAATAATTGAGAGGATAATGATTCGTCAGCAACCCTCTTAGACTGTAAAACTGTTGAGGAATTTGTTCTTCTAGGCGATCCAAGCTTACAGATCGGAGGATATTCCTAAATTAGAGAAATCTTTATTACGATGGAGTATATATATACAACATTTAGTATAATAAAAATGTTGTGAGATGATAAATATGAAAAGCAAACTAATTTGCATTTTGGTTTTTGCGTTGTTGATAACTACATCTATATCAGCAACTGGGAGCGAGAAACAACCATCTGAATCAACAATTATAGATGAATTCAGTTACAACCCGTTTTTCACTAATGTTTTAGTAAGAATCGATACAACAGAAGGACCTGCCTTAATTCCGCGAGGTGTGGAGGTGGTAGGAGGCAGACCAGGTGAATGGATTGATATTATTATTCCTCGGGTCAGACTCAATGAACTTGCAAACTCAAATATTAATTATTCTGTTCTCATTTGGGATGTAGCTGCTTATAGCCAAAGTGTTGCAGGCCAGTATCATACACTTGCTGAGATTGAGAGTATTCTCAGTAATATTGCAAGCACTTATCCTAGTATCACTAGTCTTTACAGTATCGGAACAACTTATGAAGGGCGTGACATTTGGTGTTTAGAAATTACTGATAATCCAGGCGTTGATGAAGGAGAGCCAGGCGTTTTTTTTATGGGACTACACCATGCTCGCGAATGGCCAACGGTTGAGATTTGCCTCCATATTGCAGATGAGCTCACATCAAAATATGGGTCGGACCCTGGTATTACCGATGTCGTAAACAACCGGCGTTTATGGCTTGTTACTTGTGTTAATCCTGATGGTTACTACTATTGCCATGATCTGGGTAATGACTGGCGGAAGAACCGGAATTATTTCCCGGAGTTTGGTACGTATGGTGTTGATAATAACCGGAATTATGGTGGCTCAAGCAATGGAGACCCCTGGGGAGCTTGGGGATCGATTGGTCCGGGTTCTGTGACTCATAACTCTGATTACAGCACCTATTGTGGCCCTAGACCTGAGTCTGAGCTTGAAACACAAGCGATACGTGATGTATTTCTTCAGAATAACATATGTGCCACCATTACGTGGCATACCCATGGTCAGCTTGTCCTATGGCCGTGGGGTTACACTCCAAGCTCTGCCCCTGATGTTACTTATATGTCTCAAGTTGGACAGCAGATTGCTTCGCGAATAACACGCCAAAGCGGATCAGGAACATATACACCCCAACAAAGTTGCACCCTATATGGCACCACAGGAGATACAACAGACTGGGCATATGGATATAGTCATTATATCCAGGGGCGAACAACCTTTGCATATACCATTGAGGCATGTTCTTCATACCATCCATCCGCGAGTTATCTTGATCAGATTTGTGCTGAAAACTTTGATGGTGCATTATATCTCCTTGAAGAAGCTGAAAATATCCAAGACACAGTAGTACCAAGAGTGATACCTCCTGTTATCGATGAAATGACTACAGATCCAGATGGGAACTATACGGTCTCTTGGGAGGAACAAAATCCTGATGCAGAACCAGATTACTTTCAGCTTGATGAGATGACTAACCTATCCCTTGTTACTGATGACGCTGAATCTGGTTCAGATTCATGGACACTCGATGGATTCTCACTTTCGACATCAAGGTCCCATTCGTCTAGTCATAGTTACAAATCCCGCCATAATCACGAGGATGTTTCATCTATGACTACAGTTACTCCATTACCAGTTACATCTGGAATGAAATTATCATTCTGGTGCTGGTACAATATCGAATTAGAATGGGACTACGCCATCGTTGAAGTAAGTCGAGATGGAAGATACTACGAAATACTTGATACCTTCACGGGTTCATCAGACGGATGGTCCTATGAGGAATATGCTTTAGATGACTATGTTGGCGAATCTGTCTTCATACGTTTCCGATATACGACTGATCAAAATACCCAAGAGGAAGGATTCTATGTTGATGATATTTCACCCTTAGCCGATTTCGCTTCAATAACAACCCTTTCAAACACTATCATAGATCCCTATTATGAGGTGAATGACAAGCCTGAGGGAACTTACTATTATCAAGTAAAAGGTTATAACGCTGAACATGGCTGGGGAGATTTCAGTACGCTTGAAGATATGAAAGTCAGCATTATTGAAAATGATCCACCAAATACTCCAAATATAACCGGTACAACCAATGGGAACATAGGAACGGCATATGAATACACTTTCGTGACAACTGATCCAAATGAGGACAATGTCAAATACTTTATAGACTGGGATGACGGCAATACCGAGTGGACTGACTATTTTGGTTCTGGTGAAGAAGTTATCCTCAGTCACACTTGGGATGAAAAGAACACCTACGTAGTCAGAGCAAAAGCCAAAGATGTATTTGATGAAGAGAGTAACTGGGGGACACTTGAAGTAACCATGCCAAGAAACAAGATATTGGTAAACTCATTGTTTCTAAGGTTTTTAGAGCGATTTCCAAGGGCTTTTCCAATACTCAGAAACCTACTTGGACTCTAGGTTCTTACTGAAAACACCTCTCCTTTTCTTCTTTTTATTCTAAAAACAATGAAAAATATTTAAAAACTAATTAATAAACAACATTGAATATCTACATTTTTCTACCATCTTTCTTTTTATGCTTTTTATTGGTAAACCTAGCACCTTTTTTTTCTTTTGTTCTCTTCCTATTATTACAAATTTAGCTCCAAGATTTTCAGCTGCTTTAGCTGTCTCGTTCTCCAAACTACCTCTTACCAAACGTACATCTATCCCCTTTTTATGCATATCAGAAACAAATTGTTTTCCTCTGTCAGTCAACGTTTTTTCAGATTTTTTTTCTGATCTCCTACCCATTTTGTCTACTTCAACAGTATCTTGTGTATCAACCACATATAGCATATTTAAATCCCATCCTAGGATTTTAGAAAGATTAATACCAATCTCTGGTACTCTTTGATTGGGAGCAAGATTGGAACAAACCGCAAGTATGGAGTTTTTCTCATAGCCAGATTCTACCCAGACGGGGATATTTACTTCATCTAAAAGTCGGTAATTTAACAAACACTCTTTCTCATAACCCATTAGAATCAAATCGTATTTCCCTTTATTTAGCTGGCCTTTTATGACTATACTAAACTCTCCTTCTATGATCTTATCTTCAAAAGCAACGTTTTTATTTCTGAAAAAAAGTTTTGCATCATCAAAAATAATCTTATCTGCTGATTGTACATACCTATTAATTATCTCCTTCCTTGTTTCCGCTCTCTCGTGAGTCGTTCTATAGACATCTGAACGTTTATCCGTTTGATTTAAAGTTTTTTCTTCTATTATATATACTAAAGTTATTGTGCTGTTAAATTTTTCAGCTAGAAAAGCACCAGTTTGAAGTACTTCTTTTTGATAAAACTCTGAAGAAATTGGGATTAAAATATTCTTAAACATAGTAATAAACAACCTCCACCATCTCTAAAATATTTATATTTTTCATAGACCCAACACTCCTTTCCAATAAATAATTGCTACAATAAAAATAACTCCTATACAAATAATATTTGCAACAACTCCTGCTTTAAGCAAGTCTTTGCTTGAAAAATATCCTGACGAGTAGGCAATGGCATTACCTGGTGTAGCTATAACAAACATAAATGCTAAACCTCCGCTTAAAGCTATAAGTAGCGAAGCGAGCAGAGGACTCACTCCAGGAATTTCAGTTGCAACTGCAAGCCCTATAGGTAGCAGTATTGCTACTGCCCCTACATTTGACATCATATTCGTTAACAAAATTGTAAAAATAATTAGCCCAAATATAACTAGATATGGATTGTTGCCCGCTGCATCAAATATGTGATGGGCTATCCAAGTACCAGCACCTGTTTTTTGCATACCAATTCCAAGCGTTATCGCTCCACCGTATAGTAATATAATTCCCCAAGGAACCCTTTTTTCGACATCTTTCCATGTAATACATCCTGTGAGGAATAATAGGATGCTTCCTAATATTGCAATAACCGCAAGTCCAAAATATTGTGGCGATGAAAAGAAAATCCACAGAAAAACAGTTAGAGCTAAAATACATATAACTATTATTTCATATTTTCCCATTTTTCCTGCCATACTTACTTGATTATTAATTTCTCTTTTTGCCGTCGTAATGTCTTTTATTTCTATGGGAAAAGAGATTTGTAGAACAAGCCAAACCAATGGCAGGGCAATAAGTACTATAGGCATTGAATATCTCATCCAATCAAAAAAAGTTACAATTATTGGTGGATTCAAGTCAGAAAGCATACCAATGGTCAATGGATTTCTAGCACCACCCACAAGTGTACCTAGACTACCAATCGAACATCCATATGCAATTGATAACATGCTAACTTTGCCAAAATTGCTTTTCCTCGGAGTTATCTTCATGGCAATTAAGATAGATGCTACAATAGGTAAAAACAAGGCAGCTACGCCATGCCCAGGCATTATAAAAGATAAAAATACACAAGAAGACATTATGCCAAGAGTAAAGATTTTAGGATTTTTTTCAAAATAACTTAGTATTTTCAATGCCATTCTTCTATGTAACCCATGTTTTTCTAACGCAGCAGCCAAAATGAAAGCACCTATTAAGAAAAATATTGCTTGGTTACCAAATGATGAGAAAACATCCTTTGCAGGTATAACATTCAACATGGGCTGAATTATTATTATTAGAAGTCCAGTAACAGCCAATGGGATTGGTTCAGTAACCCAAAGAATACCTCCCATTAGTAAAATACCAATCATAATCTTTCCATTTTGAGATAAACCTTCAGGGGTAGGAAGAAAATAAAGTAATGCAACTACTGAAAATGCAAATATAATAAAAAAGATGTTCCGTTTGGAAAGAGTGGGAACTTTCCCTTTTATTAATTTGTACTCTATATCTTTTTTTTCATTATCTTCATTCAACTTTCTTAACCCGCCTCAAATTCTCATTGGTTCACTCGTTTCATAATTTGTGTGTCATTAATGGCCCAACTGTTTAATAAGCTTGGTTAATTTATGTCTTATGGATGAATTTAAGAATTAAATTTTTTCTTAATTTTGTCTCAAATGGTTGACGTAATTTTTATTAGAATTGATACAAAATACAAATTTGTGATTAACAAAGCTTTATTTAATTTAAATATGTTAAACGGTTTTGATGAGACATTCTTTGAAAACAGGATTTAGCTTCGGCTTAACCTCAGGAATAATTACGACACTCGGACTTATTGTAGGTTTACATTCGGGAACACATTCAAGGATCGTTATTATTGGTGGTATACTTACTATAGCGATAGCTGATGCTTTTTCAGATTCAGTAGGCATTCATATCAGCGAGGAATCTGAGGGTAAGCATAATAGTAGAGAGATATGGGAGTCAACAATCTCTACTCTCCTGTCTAAATTTATTTTTTCAATTTCCTTTGTTATTCCTATTCTACTTCTGTCACTCTCAACAGCAATTGCCATTAGCCTGATCTGGGGTTTTTCTCTTATTGGTATATTTAGTTACTACACTGCAAAGTTAGGAAAATCAAAGCCCTGGAAATCAATTTTAGAACATCTTGCTATCGCATTATTAGTTATAGTTATTACACATTATGTAGGTGTTTGGGTATCAATCACCTTCAATTAATGAGAATAGTAATAGTTTTATATGATGTTTACATATAAAAAACATAGATGAGGTTAATTAGAGATATTGTTATCGTAGGAACAATTTTTCTTACTGTCACATCTTCTTTAGCGTGCAGTATTTCTTTTACAAATTTTCAAACTAGTAATGAATTTCCTCCTAATACACCAATTGTTTTAGTTACAGGTTTTGAACCTTTTAGTATCTACGAGATTAACCCTTCTCAATTAATTGCTGAGGCACTTGATGGGCAGAATATTGAAGGAGCTGAAATAATTGGTATTATTTTACCTGTAAATTTTAATGGATCAGTTGAAGTTGTCACTCAGGCCATTATTGATTACAATCCTTTGCTTGTGATAAGCATGGGTCTTTCCCCCAGTACACATAAAATTAATGTAGAAAAATGTGGTATAAATCTAAGGCAGGTGCCCCGTAATGAAAGTATGTGGTTTACCTTACGGAGGTTAGATCCTTGTGGGCCTTTTATTCGTCTGTCACCTCTTCGTACAAGAGAAATAGTGTTGGAGATAAGAGAGGCTGGAATTCCTTCACGCCAGAGTTTTTTTGCTGGTTTGTATGTATGTAATGCTGTATTCTATGGAACGTTAGGTTATATTGAGGAATATGGAATTCCCACAAAAGCAGGTTTTATTCATGTTCCACTTTTGTCTTCTCAGGACCTTGATGGCATGGATTTGGAGACAATGATTGAGGCTGTTAAAATAGCAATTAAAACAAGTTTATGATGAATTTCTTCATTTAATCAAGGTTTGATTGCTGTTAAAAAGTTTTATAAAGAAAAAAATACTGACCATATCTTATGAGAGATTTAACCAAGGCTCAGATAACAATTGGATTATTGGCTTATTTTGCTACTATATGGGATTTAATTCTAAATCGAGAGTACTCAAATTTAATAAATGCAGTTGGTGTAATAATTCTTCAACTTGTTGTAATTCTGATTTTATCCTACGTAATTTTGGCTCTACTAGAATGGGTAAAGATATTTGACTTAAAAACAAATTCAATATTAACACTGCTAGTGCTAGTTACAGTTCGGATATTATCCTCTTTATAAATGATTCTTATCTAAAAATAAACTTTTTCCTTTTATGAATTCTTTCGTTCAGTTATATCTTTAATAATGTGGACAGAACCAGAAATTTCTCCCTCCTCATCGATAATTGGAGATGCTGAAAGCTCTAGATGTTTTCCTAGATGTGGTTCAAAGAATTCAACAATAAAGGATTTTTTTGTTAATTGTGTTTGTTGGCATGGACAATTCGAATGTGGTTTTTTTGCACCATGGATTATCTCATAGCATTTTTTCCCAATGAATTTCTCGGGTTTATCTTGTAAAAATTCAGCAAAAGCTTTGTTTATCTTAATAATATTGAAATCTTTGTCATGAATGGAGACCATGTCTGTTATTGAATCGAATGTTGTTTCCCATTCTCTAACTGCTTGTGTCATTTTTCTTTCTGTTCTTTTTTGCTGAGTGATGTCCTTGATAATCAGGGTTACTCCAGGTTCCCCATCATCAAAAGTCGTTGGAATATGTTTTATTTTAAAATAAATTTTCTCAGATCTAATTTGAACACTTGTTTCTATTGTTGTTTCTTTTCCATCTAGAGCATTTTTAATGTTTGTTAATACTTCTGGAATTTTAAAAAATGCTTTCGAGGAATCATAGATTCTATTGCCCAGAATAGATTCACGTTCAATATCCATCAGACTTAGAAAATTTTCATTTGCCTGTATGATTCTTAGGTCTCTATCCAACAGTATTATAAAATCTGATGTAAAATTTAACATGGTCGATAAGGGAATCCTTCTAGATGGAAAGAATACTTTTGCTGGACCAAAAGTAACCATTTCTACATGTCCTGAAATCAAGAGAATATCCAAATATTTTGCGACAGAATTTCTATTAATCTTCATTTTTCTTGATACATCTGATACAGTCATTCCTCTAGGATTCTTTTTAAGAATACTTTTAATTGAGGCCAATTCTTTTTGATAACTTTCCACAAAATTAGATAAAAACATCACTATTTATGCATTTCGTTTTTGATTATCACTTATGCCATGCAAAGACAGAAAAATTTATATATTAATTAATTCATCTGGGTTTTGCCAAGCATAAATGCATGGCGATAGGCGGTGAAGGGATAAAATATGGAGAAACTTATCACCCGCTCAGTGGTCACTTCAACTAAGCGCGATCTCTACAATCCACATAATAATTATGCTGAGCAGGTTAAACTTGGGGGAACATAATCCGTATGTCGCGTACACCAGAATTAAAAGAACCCCATCTCTATGATTCCACCATCCCAAAGAGCACGCTAGTTTACAACTCTTCCTCCTAAAAATGAGGTACCTCTTTCATCCACGTGCATCCTATCTCTCCTTTCTCGAGGGGTACCTCCATCCCGTCCAAAAACCAATTGTGGCTTTCCTTTTTATATGAGAAATAAACTCTCCATGTTGCCTACGATGTTTATAAGAGATTGTAAAACTTAATATAGATAAATTTATAAAATTACAAAGCATTTTAATATGTAGGTAAAATGAAACAGTTACAATACAAAGTATTGAGTGTTGCGTTCGTTCTTCTGTTAATGAGTTCTGTAATTACATCAACAGCTTCTTTTTCGGATACAAATAGCAAATATCTTGATATATCAACGAAAATCAATCGGTCGGGCATAATCAATATTAATCCCAAGATAACGACTATTCTTGAAATGATAAATGAAAGTCTATTGCAAGAGTATCTAGAAACCCTAGTCGGATACGGACCAAGATGGACAGGAACTTATGGTTGTCAAAAATCGGCTGAATATATATATCAACAATTCAACGAAATGAGGTTAGAGACAAGATATCAAAACTGGACTGTGTTTGGAAATAAATATCACCCTAGGATATACAAGAGCCAAAATGTTGAAGGAACATTGAGAGGAAATAATTCAACCAGTGATAAGATCATAGTGTTTAATGCTCACTATGATACTGTTAGAGTTTCGCCAGGCGCTAATGATGATGGGTCAGGCACAGTAGCAGTGCTTGCTGCAGCATATGTTTTAAGCCATTTTAAATTTGAACACACGTTAAAATTTATCGCGTTTTCTGGAGAAGAAATAGGTTTACTGGGAAGCCATGCATATGTTAAAGAGTCATATGAAAGTGGTGATAACATCTTGGTTGACATAAATGCTGACATGATAGGACATGCAGAAACTGCTGAAGGGGGGAGAAAGATGGGCATAACAGCAACTGAAGATGCTCAGTGGATATTGGACATAGTTGAAAACTTAAACACGGATTACAATATTAATTTCCAAATAAATACAGGTGAAATTGATAGAGATGGTCGTGGATGGAGTGATTATCATTCTTTTGTTGAATATGGATATGAAGCATTAGCCTGCTGGGGTGGAGAAGGTGATCCGAATATGCATACTCCAAGAGATGATATTGACAACGTTAACCTTAGTTATCTTGTAAATACGACAAGAATAATCGCTGGAACAATAGCTTATCTTGCAGATAATTATGATACTTATCCACAAGTAAGGATTGTATCTCCAAAATTTGGAAAACTATATTTTGAAGGAAGAGAAATATGCAATATCGGGGATCTTAAAACCACAGTAATAAATTATATTTGGATATGGACAGATGTGAAATTTGCAACTGTTCCAATTGAACGAGCAGAATTTTATTATGGCAATTTATTAGCATATACTGATACCGATCCGCCGTTTAAATGGAATTTTAACAAATTATCAATTAGAAAACACAGAATTACAGTTGTTGTTTATGATGAGCTCGGAAGAAAATCAAGTGACTATAGAGATATTCATTTTATAAATCTGTTTAAAAACCGTTAAAAAATTATTCTTTTGCTTTTTCTTTTCCTTTTTGAATTTTTAAAATCAATTAAAACCAGTTTAGATGCTGTGATAATCAAGCTTAAAGGTTAGAAGCAATCCCATTCCTTTTTAATGGTTAAACATATAATGTTCTAGAACAATGAACCGAGGATTATCATCATTTGACATCTATGTAATTGTTTCAGAAATGCAAGATCTCAAGGGAAGTTACATAGATAAAATATACCAACTTACTCGTGACGAGTTACTTATTAGAATAAACAATAAAAAAATAAGTCAAAAAGAAATCGTTTTTGTTAGAAATGGTGAGCTATTGTTTAGAACACAAAAAAGGTTTGATGTTCCAAAAAAACCCTCAACATTTGCAATGACTCTACGTAAATATTTATTGAATGGAAGAATTAGCGAAATAACCCAACATGAATTTGATAGAATAATAAAGATAAAGATAGGAAAAAAAGAAGGGGATTACACCCTCGTTTTCGAACTTTTTGCCAATGGAAATATCATATTATTAAACCCCGATGAAAAAATAATATTGCCACTGATTAAACAGCATTGGGCGCATCGAACATTAAAATCTCATGAAGTCTATGTTTCACCCCCATCTCAGATTAATCCTTTTAATCTAGACCAAGAAGAATTTATAGATTTGTTGAAAAAAAGTAAAAAGGATCTCGTAAGAACTTTAGCTGTAAAGGTCAATCTAGGTGGCGCGTATGCTGAGGAGATGTGCTTTAGAGCTGATATCGATAAAAACACACAGATACAAGAATTAAGTGACGAGTCCATCAAAAAAATTTATGTTACCCTACAAAAGTTTTTAGATATTTTTAAAGAAAAAACATTCCGGCCAACATTTGTAAAAAAAGAGGGGAAAACAATAGATATTTTACCGATACCATTTCAAAGTTATGAAGAAAGTGAATTTGTTAAAATTGATAGTTTCAGTAGAGGGCTTCAGGAATTTGTTGATATAAGAAAAACAAAAAAACAAGAAAAGAGTAAGTATCAGATGAAAATCGAGAAATTGCAAAGGCAGTTACTACAACAGAAACAGACTATGGATGATTTCAAGAAGAAAATCGTGCAAAAAAAGATCGAAGGAGATATTATCTATCTAAACTTTCAATCATGTCAAGAATTACTACAGGATATTATTCTTTTGCTACAACAAAAAGAGAAAGAAGAGAAAATTAGACAGATAAACGAGAAAGACATGGTAAAAAATTTCGATCCTACATCAAATGAACTTATTGTTTTGTTGCATGATGACAAGAGAAAAACAAGAGAAGTGAAACTAGATTTTCGTAAAACTGTCTCAGAAAACGCAGAAAATGCATATCGTGCTAGTAAAAAATTTCGAGAGAAATTAAAGGGTGTGCAAGAGGCGTTAAAGAACACAAAAAATGAAATTAAAACATTAGAAGAAAAAGATATTATTAAAAAAGAAAAAGAAACCAAAAGTGAAAAACAATTTTGGTTTGAGCGATTTAGATGGTTTATATCAACAGAGGGTAACATCGTTATAGCAGGTAGAGATGCAAAGAGCAATGAGCAGGTAGTAAAAAAATATCTCAAAGAGGGAGATAGATATGCGCATGCTGACATTCATGGTGCTCCAAGTTGTGTAGTTAAAAGCATGGACATAAATGATAAGAAAATCCCAATATCTGAAAAAACACTCGAGGAAGCATGTTTGTTTGCTGCTTCTTACTCAAAAGCCTGGAGACAATTTGCCGAAACACAAGCGTATTGGGTTTTACCTGAACAAGTGAGCAAGACTCCTCAAAGTGGAGAATTTCTGCCAAAAGGTGCATTTATTATCCGTGGAAAAAGAAACTACTTTAAATGCAAAATAGAAGTTGCAGTTGGAGAAATCGAAATTAATGATACAAATAAGGTAATGGGGGGCCCGCTAGAATCAGTGAAAGCAAGATCAGATAAATATGTGATTTTGAAATCTGGAGTTACTAAAAAAAGTGTTGTAGCTAATAAACTATCCGAGGTGTTTAATGCTTCTACACCAGATATCGAACGAGTTCTTCCACCCGGAGATATAAATATTGTCAAAACCATAGGATTTGAATTCAAATAGGTGGCGGATGTGAAAGCGCTCTTTAAAGATCTCAAGAAAGGTGAATTAAAACTCATTCCCGAAAACCTCGACGACATTTGGCATTTATATAATGTAATAGAAGAAGGAGACCTAATACGTGCTGTTACTTTTAGAACAGATGAGCAAAAAGATGATAAGATACGATCAAAAAAAGCTGAAAAAAAACGAATGAAGCTCGGTATAAGAGTTGAAAAAATAAGTTTTCATGAATTTTCAGATAGACTACGAGTGCATGGAACAATAGAGGAAGGTCCTCAGGATCTGGGTTCATATCATACACTAAATATCGATGCAGAAAAAATGGATAAACTATCCATAATTAAAAGTGAATGGAAACATCATCAGTTAGAAAGAATTGACGAGGCGGTAAAACAACGATTGCAACCTATTCTGATTTTTGTGTCTCTGGATGAGGATAAAGCTACTGTTGCAATCCTCCGGCAAAGCGGTATACAATTCATCACCGATATAGATTCTAAGAGATCTGGAAAAATGTATGAAAGCAAAGAAAATGAACACGAGTATTATGGCGAAATAATATCTGTTTTAAAGACTTATAAGAAAAAGGAATCCCCTCTAATTGTCCTTGGCTCTGGCTTTGCCAGAGAACATTTTGTAAAATATGGCAAAATAAAGGAGCCCGAACTATTTGAAAATTGTATAAGCCATGGAACTGGACAATCAGGCATGAATGGTATACACGAGGCATTAAAGACAGGTATTGTGGAGCAAATAACTAAGAATAATCGAGTGTCACTTGAGACGCAGTTCATCGAAAAACTTTTTGAAGAAATAAAAAAAGATGGGTTAGCAACTTATGGTGAGAATGAAGTTAAAGATGCTTTAAGTAAAGGAGCGGTAGAAAGACTTCTTATCTCTGATATTTTAATTAGGAGTGAAAACGGAGAAAAAATTCTAAAACTAGCAAGAAAAACAAGTAGTAAATTTACCATAATAAATACAATGCATGAAGCAGGGAAAAAATTTGATGGGATAGGCGGTGTTGCTGCTCTTTTGCGTTTTAAACTTTAGTTTAGATGTATCTTCCACATCCAGTTCCAATTATCATGGATAAGAAGGGTGGTATATATCCTTCCTCTTTTAAATCATCAAAAGGATTGTCGCCCTCGTCTGGGCCCGTTCCCTTTATTTCCTCCTCTGGTAAAGAAGCAGTATAGTAATCATAGGTTACTTTAATCTCAAAATTGTTTCCCTTATCAGAGATATACTTCAAAGGTCTGCGAAACGGTTCTCCTGTTTTTACCCTGACTGTAACATCAAATGAAGTAGTATCCTGACCGGTAAAATCATCATAAACTATTTGCTCTGCTTCAGAAATACCCTCTGCTTCTATAGAGCTGGAATAAGGCATATCATTGACTCTGAATGATAATGTTTTGTTTCCACCGCCCTTCCCCTCATATCGTTGAGACTCACCATCCATAGAGGTGATTTCTGCGGTTAAAGTATCTAAGCCTCTTTTGAAAAATACGCCAATGATCTTGTCATCCTGCCAAGTAATTTGAAAATCAACATTCGTTAAAACACAAACACTCCCAGTTGGTGCAGAAATGATGTAGGATTCACTGTAAGGAGCATTTTTACCGGCAAATTCTGAAATGATAGAAGAACCGGTTTTATCTTCCCAGGTAACTGTGTACATATTTTCACCGGTCTTCAGGGATCCAATGATTTTTGTATCGGGGGAGCTATATGTCGCAATTCCAATTGCAGCAATAATTATCACAACAACTGCAATAATAACAATTAATTTGTCATTCTTTTTTAGGTTTATCATATGGCCACCTTTTGTTACCAAGTATTGTGAATCTAATAGTTTTTATTTTTTCGTATTTATAAGTATGTTTCTACCTTTATTAAATTTTTCCTTTGTTTTATATATTTATAATACTTTTAATTAGTAAAAATGATCGTTTTTATATCAATCTTATATCAATCGGTAATAATGGGGATGTTTGTACTGCATTGCTTACATCTGCCATTTTTTAAGCCAATCGTATTTGTTGTAAAACCATAGCGTTCAACAACCCCGTTACCACAGGAAGGACAGAAGGTATTTTCATATTCTCCATGAGGGACGTTGCCAATATAAGGAAATAGAATCCCAACATCTTTTGAAATTTCATAGATTTTCAATAATGTATCAATTGAAGTTGCTGGAACATCTGTCATCTTATACTCTGGATGAAAACGTGAGAAATGAACGGGCGTATCTTCACCTAACTTTTCAACAACCCATCTACAAAATTTTCTGATTTCATCAAAAGAATCATTAATTTCTGAAATAACAAGGTAAGTCACCTCAATATGAATATCTAAGCTTTTTGCAATTTCACATGTATTTAAAACCGGCTCTAAATGAGCTTTACATATTTTTTTATAAAAATCTTCATGGAATGCCTTAACATCAATATTCATAGCATCTAAATAGGGAGATATCTCCTTAAGAGGTTCTTCATTAATATATCCATTAGTTACATACACGGTGTAGAGCCCTGCCTCTTTTGTCAGTTTTGCAGAATCGAAGGTGTATTCATGCCAAATTGTGGGCTCGTTATACGTCCAAGCAATACCCCTACAACCATGTTTTTTAGCCAACTCTACTGCTGCCTGGGGTGAAATTTCGTTTAAAGTTATGTCCTCTGGAAGGGCTCTAGAAATCCCATAGTTTTGACAATGATCGCATCTGAGATTACAACCTACCGAACCTAATGAAAGAGCAGTTGAACCCGGATAAAAATGATATAAAGGTTTTTTTTCGATAGGATCTTCTGCCACTGAGGAACAAGAACTATAAATCAAGGAGTATAGTTTACCTCCCTCATTCCTACGTACTCCGCAAATACCTCTTTTGTCTACATTTATTTTGCAATTATGTGGGCAGAGAAAACATTGGACATTATTATTGCCCGTAGACTCCCAAAATCTAGCCTCTTTCTTCATTCCAACTTTTCATAGAATATGCACTTATTAATCTTCTCCAAGAAACATTTCCCTATAACTTAAGAGGCGACCACGAAGGGGATATCTATCAGTAATCTGGGGCTGCATAGATTTGAATTCCTTGAAATTTTCATCAGTTTTGAGCATATAGCGAGCATAGTAGAATGCTTCTTCAACAGAGACCTTTCCATCTTTGAAAATCTTAAGATATGTTGGCCTACCCATTTTCAGTAAACCTGGTTTGAATCCGTCCGCCTCACCCGTTTTCAATCCCTCAAACCAAAGCAAAGAAAACAACGGACCTTGTGTCGTGCTTGCAAATCCTTTTCTAAATTTACTTGCTCCTGAAATAACTATCCTTCCAGGACGGGGAATACCAGATCTAAGCATTAAAGAAGTAGGCAGGTTAAGGATGGTTTTATCGGCAAAACCACCGCAAAAACATGCATCAACAATTATTGAAACTTTTGTTGATTTTAAAGGACCTAAGATATTTCCTAACTCCTTATCATTGATCATATCGTCCCAGAGAAAAATCTGGCTCCTCTCAAAAAGTTTGCCACCAGTAAGCGAATTATTTAAATTACCGTAACCATGGTTGAAAATCCATATAAACACCTCACTGTCTCTATATTTATTTGATTCGTTTATTAAGTGATCAAAAGAGCTTACAACATTGTTTTTTGTAGCGCCGCCGTAGGTAATGTCATAATCGTGGCTGCGTTCCTGCAACGTCTTTAGTTTTTCGCCATAGCCATTGTCTTCTCTAATCCACCCATCATCAAATAAAATAATGATGTTTGAAGTGGCGTAGTTACAATTCTCAATCAGATATTCTGCCATCTCTTCAGCAAGATATAATCCACCGTTTCCAAGCTTGCTTTCATTTTCTATTGGGAAATTAGCAGAGGCAATAAAAATTGCCCATTTATGAGAATCAGATGCAACGATTTCAGGATTGCTAATTTCTACAGTTAATGTTTGCACGTCGGAGTATTCTTCTCCGTCCCAGGATCTCACGTTAATAGTGTAAACCCCATCTTTATATTCGTATGTATTCCAGTCATAACTCCATTTTGTGGTTCCATCTGCTGTTTCCCATTCACCTTCATCAATTTTTACTTCCACCCGAATTAAATCATCATCTCCATCAGGATCAGTAGAAGTACCGCTTATCATAACGAGACTTGAAACTTTCTTGTTATTGATTGGATAGCTGATTGTAATGATAGGTTTTTCATTAGATTTGTCTGTATCTTCACCTAAACACCCAGAGAACAGAGTAACAAGTAATGAAACTACTATGAATATAGCAA
This sequence comes from Thermoplasmatota archaeon, assembly GCA_030619765.1. Taxonomy (GTDB): domain Archaea; phylum Thermoplasmatota; class E2; order DHVEG-1; family DHVEG-1; genus JAGLML01. The sequence continues at coordinate 15,792 of JAUXAU010000028.1, read as the reverse complement.
TCAGTTTTTTATCCATTATGCTCCATATTATATGTTGTTTCCAACCCTTTAAAACATTTGCTTAACAATTATTACCCATATTTACAAAATTCCAAATTTATACATGGATCTTAAAAAACTTCAAAAGGCATGGTTCGTAAAATGTTCATAGCCCTTGTTTTCAAGTGTTTTTTTGACTCTACCATCATTAATAATAATTTCTTTTTTTATTGTAACCTCACCAATGGCTATAATATCTGTATCATTTTTCTTCAGTGCTCCTTTTGCTTTTTCAAATTTATGTGTCGGAATAGTAACTAAAAGTTCATAGTCTCCACCAAAATGCAATGCTATGTCGTAAATATCCAAACCACTCTGCTCACTTTGAAGTTGAATCAATTCCGGTGATATAGGTATGTTATCAAGGTCTATTTCAAAACCCACATTATTTAATTCTTGAAGTTGGTACAAGGAAGAAGATAAACCGTCAGATATATCCATACAAGATGTTACACATTTTTGTCTTGCCAGCAGTTTTCCCTCTTTTAATTTTGGCGTTGGTTCCAATAAAGGCTTAGATAGGTCACTGTCTAGGGTTTTATTTTTTAAATTATAGTACCCTGCACCTGCTTTTCCCAATGTGCCAGTTACGGCAATAATATCTCCTGGTCTACTTCCTATCCGCGGCATAAATTTTTCTTTTTTAACAACACCAAAAGCTGTTCCACAGATAGTAACGATATCCGTTTCTTTCATATCGCCGCCAACAATAGTTGTATCAAATGTTGTTGCACAACTATCTGCTCCTTTTGTCAGCTCCTTTAGAAAAGACTCTGTTGTTTCTTTTGGCAATCCAAAAGATAAAACCAGCCCTAGGGGTGCCCCTCCTTTTGCGGCTATATCGCTAAGATTAATTGCAACAATAAACCATCCTAATTGAAATGGTGTCATCTCCTTCGGTATATGAGTTTTTTGTGAAATCATATCTGTAGTAACTAGTAAATATTCCTCTCCAAACTCGAAAGCAGCACAATCGTCACCAATGCCAACCGCAACATCTCCTCTAGATAATATGTTAGAAATAAGACGTATAGCCCCTCTTTCTCCTAACTCCGAAAGTTTCTTCACAATAAGCTGCAAGAACATCTTTATTCAAAAAGTTTATCACGGCCATGGTGCTTTCGCGAATTAATAACGAGGCGATATCTTGAAGAAAATGACATATCGGGAAAGTGGAGTTGACATTGAAAAGGAAGAACAAGCAATAAAAGGAATACTTTCAAGTATCAAATCTCAAAGGAAAGGAATCGGTAGACCTCTTGGCGGGCACTATGCAGGAATGATAGAATTTGGTGATTATGCGCTTGTGTTATGCACCGATGGTGTTGGTAGCAAAGTGGAGATTGCCTCTGAACTAAAGATATGGGACACGATAGGTATTGATTGTATAGCTATGAACGTCAATGATGCTATATGTGTAGGAGCAGAACCTCTCGCTTTTGTTGATTATTTAGCAATAGATGACCCGAAACCAAAAATAACAAAAGAACTTGGAAAAGGTCTGGAAAAAGGTGCAGAATTATCTAACATTTCAATTATTGGTGGTGAAACAGCCTCATTGCCTGAGATTGTTAACGGTTTTGATCTCGCAGGAACCTGTCTTGCCTACGTTAAAAAAGACGATATCATAACAGGTGAAAAAATTGTCTCCGGTGACGTCGTTATCGGTCTAGAGAGTAGCGGCATCCACTCTAATGGATATACACTTGCGAGAAAAGTTATAGAATTTTCTAACCTATCTTATAAAGATAAATTTCCTAATGGATCATATCCAGATAAAACAATTGGTGAAGTCCTGCTTACACCAACAAGAATATATGTAAAGGAAATAGTGGAACTATTGAAAAAAATAAAAGTGCATGGTTTGGCACATATAACTGGTGGAGGATTGCGAAATCTTCCGAGACTAAACAAAAACGTAAAGTTTGTTATTGAAGATCCCTTTGAACCGCAGCCTATCTTTACTTTTCTCCAAAAACAGGGCAACATAGACGACAAAGAAATGTATCAAACGTTTAACATGGGAATGGGATTTGCTGTGATTGTATCAGAGAAAGACGTTGATAATACATTCAAGATTCTTAACAAATATGTTTCTGTTGACATCAAAGTTGTTGGGAGGATTGAGGAAGGAAGCGGTGTTGAAGTTCCCAGACTAGGATTGAGCTATTGAAAATTCATAGGAATAGGATATGGATAATTCCTACTATTATTGGTTGATGAACGAGATAAATAATCAAGGTATGTCTTCCTAGAAAACAGGAAAAACTTAGGATTTTTACCGTTGAACGATCTTTTACAGCATATCTTCTTTTACCTTCTGGATACAAACTGTTTCCTAAGAATATGCCAATTAATACAACACCAAACCAAGGTAACAGAGGATAATAATCAACGGTGTAAAAAGCGATTGGTTTGAATCCTAACCACGCCAACCAGTAAAAATCAACTGTGAACGATTTGAGGATGAGTCCAAGGAAAATAAACACCGATCCTAAAACGAGATTTTGTACACGAAATGTTAGAAAAGGAATGGATAAAATGATTGATATGCCAATGCAATGAAGTACCCCAAAGATAATGAAACCTTTATCTAAATAAAGCCATGTACCTAGAGTGATCAAAAGCCCGATTCCAAAAATTTTCAATCCACTGAGAATGATTTTCAATTGCCCCTCTTTTTTTGATAGAGTATACTTAATTTTTGAAAACTTCAGTGTCAATGATATACCGACGAGTAATAAGAATGTCGTGGCGGCAGCGTATGCAATGGGTAACGTAACACCTGAAAAGACATTAATTTTATAGATATTAAAAAAGTTGAGATCGATAAGAATATGAAAAAAAATCACCATAACGATTGCTATTCCGCGTATGAAATCAATTTCCCAAAATCTCTCTTTATAACCACTTTTCACAAGATTATGGAGAAAAATTCTGGGTTTATAAATCTGGTGCTAAAATGAGAAAAAAGTAGCGGGGAATGGATTTGAACCATTGATCTACGGGTTATGGGCCCGTCGGGATTTCCTGACTACCCCACCCCGCTATAAACTAAAATATCTGAGATTTTTTGTAATATAAAGACTTCCTTTATAAATGTTATCGAGTAAAGATTAGAGAAAGAAAAAGATTATAAAGACCCAGATAAATGATGGATTGAGGAGTAAATGATAGAAAATCAAATTGAAACCCGTTTGGTTAAAAAACAATCAAAATTTCCTGCTGTTTGTACTTATTGCGACAGTAAGATAGCTCCAGATGAGATTTATTATTTGGAAGAAGGAGTAGAAGAACATATTCATTCACTCATTGCACGTAAATTTTGTTCTAATTGCTATACAAAATATGGCGAACGTATTCTTGTCAAAGGAAGGAAAGAATAAATCAGATTAAAAAAAATTATTCAAAAAGATTTTTGAGTGTTATGTACATTAGTGCTTCCCAAATTGCAGGGGTACCCGAGCGGTCAAAGGGGCAGGGCTTAGGTGTGCTTATAGGTTTGGATAAAACGAATAGAACATCAGAATTAGCAACCTTAACACTAAGAGACCCTGTGACGTAGGTCTTCGAGCGTTCGAATCGCTCCCCCTGCACTAATTTGTATGCTAGTTGTGAAAAGATGAAAATAGTAGCATTTACAGGAATGCCATGCTCAGGAAAATCAGAAGCTGTATGCATTGCAAAAGACAAAGGAATCCAAGTAATCAGAATGGGAGATATGATTTGGGCGGAGACAAAAAATCAAGGACTAGAACTGAATGACAAAAATGTAGGCGAAGTAGCCAATAGCATGCGTGATAAATACGGTAAGGATATCTGGGCACGAAGAACAGTTGATGAGATTAAATCACTAAACAAAACAGATTATATTGTTGTTGATGGAATACGCAATATTGAAGAGATTAATCTTTTCAAAAAAGAATTAAGCAGCGATTTTGTCGTTATCGCTATCGATGCCCCTGATGAATTAAGAAAAAAACGCGCTCTATCCCGTGGAAGAAAAGATGACAGCAACGATATAAAAAATATAGGAGAACGAGACAAAAGAGAGTTACGGTGGGGCATTGGTGATGTCATTGCATCGGCTGATATTGTTATTTCCAATGAGGGAAATATTGATGAATTTCGAAGGCGGGTTAAAGAGTTTTTACAAAAACTCTGAAAAGCGATAACTTAATCTATACATTCTGAGATTTTGCGCACAGATTATAATGTTTGAAGCAAAAGTAACAATTATGCTTAAAAAAGGCGTTTCAGATCCTGAAGGAGCAAATACGCTCAAGGCATTACATTTGCTTGGTTTTGATAAGGTTATGGACGCTAAAACAATTAGAACCTTTGATCTCTTAATAGACGGTAAAGACAAAAATAAAGTAAAAAAAGATGTTGAACAAATGTGCCAGCGCTTGCTTACCAATCCAGTGATTCATAATTATGAGATAAAAATTGAAGAAAAATAATATTGGGGAGTATAGGTGGATTTAGACAGTCTTTTTAAAAAAAAGGATGCAGTGTCTGATTGTTATGAAATAGATATTTTTTCTGCAACTGATAGTCAATTACAAGAAATAAGCAATAAAATGGGTCTTGCACTTGATAAAACAGAAATGAAACGTATTAAGGGTTATTTCCAAAGCAAACATAGAAATCCTACTGATATTGAATTACAAGCACTTGGGCAGGCATGGTCTGAGCATTGTTGTTATAAATCTTCAAAGGTTCCATTACAGAAATATATCTATGGTATAGAAGAAAAGAAAATTGTAGCACGTGAAGATGCAGGAGTCATAGAATTTGATGACGATCATTATTATTGCGCTGCATTAGAATCACATAACCACCCTTCTGCTATCGAACCGTATGGAGGTGCTGCAACTGGTATCGGCGGGATAGTGAGAGACGTCGTGTGTATGGGCGCTCAACCTATCGCATTTATCGACCCATTGTTTTTCGGTCCTTTAAACCTTCCATTTGAACGGCTTTCGAAAGGAGTAAAACATCCACGGTATCTTTTTAAGGGAGTAGTTGACGGCATTCGGGACTATGGAAACCGTATTGGAATCCCTACATTGTCTGGTCAGGTGTATTTCCATGAGGGATATACCGGTAATTGCCTCGTTAATGTTGGCTGTGTTGGAATTATGAAGAAGGATGAATTTATCCATAGCAGAGCAAAAGCCCCTGGAAATGTTTATATCTATGTCGGTGGAAAAACTGGCCGGGACGGTATTCACGGTGTAACATTTGCATCAGCAGAGCTTACAGATGAAAGTGAAGAAAGTAGCAGGTCTGCCGTGCAGGTCGGAGATCCAATTACAAAAGAACCTGTTATTCATGCAACACTTGAATGCAATAAAAAAGGGCTACTTGAGGGTTTAAAAGATTTTGGCGGCGGCGGTCTTTCTTGTGTTTGTGGGGAACTTGCTTATTCTGCAGGCCTTGGTGCAGAAATCCGTCTTGATGACATTCCTTTGAAAGAAGAAGGATTACATCCTTGGGAGATCTGGATTTCAGAAAGTCAAGAACGTATGATGTTTCTTGTAAAACCAGAAAACGTTGAAAAAGTCCTTCATATCTGTAAACAATGGGATGTCACTGCAATTCCTGTTGGGAAAGTGATAAAAGAACAAATAACGCGTGTTTTCTACAAGAACGAGAAAATTCTTGAGATGGACATGGATTTTTTAACCGGTGGTCCCGTTTATGATAGTTGTACTCGGCCATTTGTTCAACCAAAAACAGATGAACTTGAGGGAAAAGAAAAAAGTTTTAGGATGTCTGATCTCAACGATGCATTAAAAAAAATACTAAGTTCTCCCAACATTGCCTCAAAGGAATGGGTGATTCGACAATATGATCATGAGGTGCGAGGAAATACAGTCATTAAACCACTTCAGGGAAAACTTGGTGTTGAATCCCATGGAGATGCATCTGTTTTGAAACCTCTTGAGAACTCATTTAGAGGAATAGCAATAACAGCCGATGTTAACCCTCGTTTTATAGAACGTAATCCATATTGGGGTGCTTGTTCTGCAGTTGATGAAGTTTGTCGTAATCTTGTTGCCGTTGGTGCCAAACCTGACTCACTCCTTGATTGTCTTAATTTTGGAAACCCTGAGAAACCTGAGCGTATGGGTGAATTCTATGAAGCATGTCGTGGTCTTGGGGATATGGCGAGAGCACTTTGTTTACCATTTGTATCTGGAAATGTAAGTTTCTACAATGAATCTATAAAAACTGCAGTTCCACCAACTCCTGAGATACTAGGAATTGGAATTGCTACTGACATTAGAAAATGCATAACAACAGATTTCAAAAACGAAGGAAACCCTATCTATTTAGTAGGAAAACAGACTGAAAAGGAAATGGGCGGTTCTGAATATTATAAAGCTTTTGGAATTGACAGTGGAAACGTTCCTAAGACCGATGTAGCAGTGCTTAAAAACTGCATGAATGGAATCCTTTCTTCTATAGATAAAAATTATATTGCATCTTGTCACGACATAAGTGAAGGTGGTATAGCTGTCTGTCTTTCAGAGATGGCAATAGGTGGTGACATTGGTGCAGTGATTGATCTATCACAAACCAGTCCAGGTTTGCGAACTGATTTCAAGCTATTTTCAGAATCAAATACTCGATGGATACTTGAAGTGAAACATGAAAAACACCGCGAGTTTGAATTGCTACTGATAAAACATCATACACCGTTTAAAAAAATCGGGTCAACAAAAGGCAATACTGTTGCTATACATGATAATAATGTCAGAGTTGTTGCCCTTAGCGTTGATGATATCAGAAATCACTGGAAACAACCTATTTGGTCTTTAATGGGTTAACAGTAGATCTCTTCGGTTTTACTTTCTGCGGCTTCTTTGTTTTTTTCAATGTAAACCGTGGTTTTTTCTCAGTAGAAGGTTGTTGATTTTCCTCTATAGAAGCAACCGTTACTGTAATCAGAATCTTTTTTCCTGCTAAAGGATGGTTAAGATCTAATGTAAGAGTCTCCTCTGTAAGTTTTGTAACAGTACCGTAGTATGTTTTTCCTGAAGGTGCATCTATTTTGACTCTCGAGCCAACATCCAAGTCTACATCATAACGAAAGACATCCTTTGGAGTCTCCAGCACAAGATCGTCTATGTATTGGCCAAAAGCATCCTTCGGTTCAAGAGTTATCGTCTTTGTTTCTCCTTCTTCCATGTCCTTTAACTCGTTTTCTACTATTGGAAAGAACTTTCCTTCTCCAACGACTATCTCTATGTACTTTTCTTCTTCGTTTTTAAAACAAAGATCACCATTTTCTAAGTTTACTTCACACGATATGTTAACCTTATCTCCATCCTTTACAACCTTCATAATCTCTCCTTCTTTTTATTTCCCTACCTATGAAAACAGAGACACACTAGGTAGTGGAATGCATCCCTTCCATTTATTGGTTCAACTGACCTATTAATTATTTCTATTTAAATATTTGTAACTCCTTTTATGAAAAGGAAAGAGTTTAGTGGTAATTAAAAAAATCAAAAGAAATGATATATTTTACCACTATATTGTAACTTCTAAAAATTGAGATGTTTACAACTTCTTTATGTCTTTTGCGTTCGGTCCTCTTTCTGATTCCTCGACCTCGTATTCAACCTTGTCTCCTTCATTGATGTATGTTCCATTTGGTATGGCTGATCGATGGACAAAGACATCCTTTCCGTCTTCACCTTCAATGAATCCGTATCCTTTTCTTGGATTATACCATTTGACAGTTCCTTTCATTTTTTAACCTCCTCAGACGATATTGCCCGAGTCATAACAAAAGAACGAAAACAAAAAGTTTCAAAGGTTCGAATGAAACTATAAAACCTTTGTTTCTATTCATTTGCGATTATCTGCATTAATACACAATTTAAATAGATTTCTCTTAAGTGATGAATATTGTATTTTTTTTAAAATAACCTCTCCAAATAAAAAACCTCTTTTTTCATCCCGATTTAATGTTTTCATATCTTTATTAATACAAAATTTTGAAAAGTCAAATAGGTATATAAACTCCCATTTATGAACGGCGTTAATTTTAATATATCAATATATACATCTAATTATTAAGCAGAATTAAATAACTATTATTACATTCTGATAACTTAACTATTGGAGCTAAAAACCATGATCACAAAAACATTTGCTTGCCCAGGTTGCAATACCCAAATTTCAAGTCAAGGTAACCCTGGAGATAAAATAAGAGTAGTCTGCCCTAACTGCGGTAAAAAAGGAATAGCAATTTTCGCCGTAGATAAAGTCGATTCAAAAACATCAACTGCACCTTCTTCAATAGAAGTTGCTGATCTTACCAAAAAATATAAAGATTTAACGGCAGTGGATAACCTTTCATTCAATGTTCGAACTGGAGAAATCTTTGGTCTTCTTGGTCCTAATGGCGCAGGAAAAACCACAGCAATAAAGGCAATACTTGGTTTAATCCATACCAACTCAGGTAAAATCAAAATCAATGGATTCGACATTAAAGAGGAAGGCATTGAAGCGAGAAAATCTGTTGGATATCTCCCTGAGAGAGTTGCATTCTATGATAATCTAACACCTTTGCAAACGTTACATTTCCTCTGTGAATTAAGGGGTGACGATAAATCTGTTGCTAAACCCCTAATAAGCGAGGTTGGACTTGAGGAAGCAATAAATAGGAAAGTAGGGACTTTCTCGAAGGGTATGGTACAATTACTAGGTGTAGCTCAGGTAAGAATTGGGAATCCTCCAGTTTATATTCTTGATGAACCAATGGCAGGTTTAGATGCACGCTGGGTTAAAACTATTAGGGAAAGGATTAAGATGTTAAATAAGCAAGGTGCTACGATACTTTTTTCTTCTCATATCCTTAGTGAAGTAGAAAATATTTGTGATAGGGTTGCAATTATCAACAAAGGTAAACTTATAGCTGAAGATACAGTTGCCAATCTGAATAAATATTTACGTATTAAACCCCGTCTTGAAATTTCCATTCCTGGATTAAGTGGAAGAATTCCCGAGGTATTAAAAGATCTCAAAGATATAGAAGAGGTTAATGCAAAAGATGACAAGCTATTTGTGACTTGTGAATCTTCCGTTCGTAGTCGAGTTATTTCTATGCTTGAGAAAACAGGGTTAAAAATAGATAACATTAAAACAATTGAACCTTCTCTTGAAGAAGCATTTGTTAAATTAATATCTAAGGACGAAGGTGGTGTGTAATGGCTATGATAAACCCCAAGGCAATTTATACTATTGCAAAGAAAGAATTTTTAGATAATATTAGAAACAAATGGATTATTGTTTTAACAATTATTTTCGTAATATTAATAATTATTTTTTCATACGTTGCAGGAGCTGGAGGGGAGGAAATATTTGGAAATATGGAGACTTCTGTTATTGGATTACTTGCTGTTTCAGCAATTCTAATACCATTAATTGCGATTATACTTGGATTCTCAACAATTTCAGGTGAAGCAGAAAGTGGAGCATTATATGTTGTTTTATCATATCCAGTTAGACGGATAGAAGTACTGCTTGGAAAACTTCTAGGTCTTGGTTCAGTAATTATAGCATCAATTTTTATTGGCTTTGGTTTTGGAGGAGTTGTTATTGCTGTAACAGCAGGGGGAGAATCTTGGGTAGGTTTTATTGGATTTATATTGCTTAGCATGTTTATAGGATGGATATTTTTAAGTTTATCAATATGTGTTTCTTCCTTTTGTAAAAAACGTATTACATCTATTGGTGGAGGAATTGTATTATGGTTTTGGGGAATGATATATGGAACCGTAATTATAGGTATCCTGTATGGTACAGGTTATACATTTGAGGACATCTTAACAGGGAACGTTCCTGATTGGTTCTTTAATTCTGTAGTTTTTAGCCCACCTGACTTACATCAAACAGCAGTTATGCGAGCATTTGGAATAAGTACAATTGAACAGATGGGATTCTCAATCACACTACCTGAATTTTTGAATATGGGCATATTATTATCTGCCCATCTAATATGGTTTATAGTACCATTAATATTAGCATATTACTTCTTTAAAAGGAGAGATATTTGAAGCGGTAAAAGATAGAGGAAAATAACCGTTTTTGATAATATTCAAAACTAAAATATTCCAACTAATTTGGAAATCCTAAAGACACTTTGAGATTTCTACCATTATATCAAACTTGCATGTAGAATACCAAAGATATATCGGGCTTTGTATAGTGGTATTTTATTCTCTTCTTGGACAATGAGGTAATGTAAACTTTTCATCAAATTTTGGATGTGCTGCTTCCATACATTCTGTTGGGTCACAACAAGTATGGCAAACACGTTTGAAGGCTCTGTACTGCAATAATTTGACATCTTTTGATATGAAGCCTTTTTTGATTGGTTCTTCATGCAATAGGTCAGTGCTTAAATATTTTTTATTATCGTCTGGTAAAACTGTAGCAACCACAGCTTCACTACCTAATCTATTTTGAACCTTTATAGCACCCAAGAAATTAGCACCTGAAGAAATACCAACACCGATTCCAAGCTCTGATGCTAACTTTTGTGCCATTATGATTGCATCACCATCATCGACATTAATAATTTCATTTAATCTATCCAACTTCAAAATCGATGGAATAAATTCATCAGAGATGCCTTGAATACGATGTTTACCTATCTTGTGACCTGTTGATAGAGTTGGAGAATTGGCAGGTTCTAATGGATGCAAGTTAATATCCGGATTCTTTTCTTTAAGAAAACGTCCAACCCCCATTATTGTTCCACCTGTACCAACACCTGCAATAAAAGCATTAGGACGTAAATTTCGGAACTGTAACTGCCACCAAATTTCAGGACCAGTAGTCAAATAGTGAGCCTCTATATTATCTTCATTTGAGAATTGACGAGGCAGAAATGAAGCTTTAGTATTTTTTGCTAGCTCTTCGGCTTGTTGCATACTCCCTAAAAATCCTCCTTCCTCTTTGCTTACAAGATTAATTTTTGCTCCTAATCCCCGAATAAGATTTATCCTTTCTTCACTTAGCCAATCAGGCATAAAAATAACTACCGGGTGATCCAAAGCACGTCCAATTGCTGCAAAAGAGATGCCCGTATTGCCACTTGTAGCTTCAATGATCTTATACCCCGCTTTAAGATGCCCTCTTTTGTAGCCTTGTTGTAAAATATGAAATGCCATTCTGTCTTTGATGCTTCCGGTCATATTTAGATGTTCAGCTTTTGCATAAATAACTCGTTTCTCACCATGGAAAAGATATTTGATAGCTAAAAGTGGTGTGTTGCCAATGAGACTCGATAAACTACGAATTCTGGAGCAAACATCATTTGATATCATGACCGCTAAATATCCCCCAATAATTTTTGCAAAGTATCGAAATTGATACTTTTTAAGTGATAATACACCTTATATACCTTTTGATAACTTTCAAACTGAAAATATCAATGATACAATAGGCTTTCTACCATTATACTTAACAAGAATTTAATAAAGATTTATTAAGCAAGAGATGTTGTTAAACTGTAATTTGAAGGAGGCAAATCTTATGAAAAAACAACTCTTGATTGTTGGAATGGCGCTAATGTTACTTGTTGTTGGATTAAGTGGCTGTGTTGGACCTCAAACAACTGATTATTTCAATGGAGAATATGAGGCTAATGAAAATACCGTTTTGAAGGTTACTACTCTTAACGGTCAGATTGAAATTGCTGCGTGGGATGGTGACAATGTCTCTTTTAATGCCGTTAAAAAATCTTCCTTTGGTCAAGAAGAACTTGACAACGTTGAAATCAATGTTATCGAAAGCGAGAATCAAATAGAAATCGAAGCAAAATATATAGGTCAGAGAACAACCACGCCAAGTGTTGATATGAATATTAAGGTACCACGAAATGTTACTGTTGACTCTGCAACAACTTCAAATGGAGCGGTGCAAATTTCAGGCACAAAGGGAAATACTTCGGCGCATAGTTCCAATGGAGCGATCATTATTGAAGATGTCGATGGTTATGTAAAAGCAAGTACAAGCAACGGCGAAATAGACATCCGAGGTACAACCGGAATTGACGATTTAGAGACATCAAATGGAAGAATCTATGCGGAGATATTTGACTTTAAAGATGATATCGATATACGTTCGAGTAACGGAAGAATTACCGTATACATAAATCCTTCTCTCAACGCTGATATTGAAATGACAACATCCAATGGTCAAATTTCTGTAAGCGGCATATCATTGAATTTAACAAGAGCAGAAGAAAAACACATGGAAGGGAAACTAGGTGAGGGTGGTAATAAGATCTTTATTCAAACTTCCAATGGCGATATTGAACTATACAAATTAGAGGGATAACTGCTATTTTATTAGATAATATACGTTATATTTGTTAAAAACTGTAAATAAAAGTTTTTATGAACAATATTCTGCCTATTTTGTTTTTTTAACTAATTTTAGTGAAGATGATTATTTGTGTTCCAGTTGCACCCTCATTTACAGATGCTCCCTCGTCGCAGTCTACTGTAAACTCTATACTTATCTTACCAAGACCAAGGAAAATCCCCGTTTTAACCGTTTCTTTCGCTCCAGGAGCCATACTAGATATTATGCTTCCCTTGTTGACGTTTATTAAATTGAGTATTCCTCCGGTTACCTTGATGTTCCAGTCCACATTAGTTGCAGATCCATTTCCAACGTTCTCGAATTCTATGCTTACCCCCATTCCACCTGTGATGGATACGATTTCAAATGCTGGTCCTGGTCCACCTTCAAGGTTAAGAGATACAGGAATGATATCGGAATCATATGGATCATCTTGGTTTACAACCTTAATTTCTCCTAAGAATTCAGTATCCCTCTCATCAGGTGCAATAACTTCAACATTTACAATAACTGATCCCTCCTCAGGTGTCAAATCTTCACCGGATTCAGGGTCAAATGTCCAGGTTCCCCAATCAGGGTATGATTCTATCTCCCAGTTTAGCAACGAGGACGGATCGCCGATGTTTGACACCTCAAAACTACCCTCAACAGTTTCTCCTGGTTTAACATTGGTCCAACTGAGGGTACCATCGCAATCTAAATCGGCGTATAACAATTGGTTGTAATAGAGATAGTTGCCAAGATGGTTATCCCAGTTGGAAACAACCATATCAATCGAACGAGAATAATTGTAGACTACTTCAATCGATTCAGTTGGAGCTGTACCGACCGTAATCCAGCCATGTTCTCGGCTGGATGTGTATTCAGAGGGATTCAACGCAACACCGTCGCGAGCCACACTACGAATTCCTTGTATCGGTTGATGTGGTAAATGAAAGAGCTTACGATTACCATCAGAGGAAAAACGCTCGGTACGGACACGCTCACAATGTGTCGGACCGACATTTCCAAACAGGATCTTCTCAACAACGCTCGTTCCTCCTGAGTTCCAGGACGGACTCACGGGTAATTCTGATCCATCATTGATGAAAATACGGGTGTAGTCCCACCATGCCCCAGTAGCCAGGTCAAGTTTGTAATCGCCATTGACATCTGCAAGAGCGACCGCCGAACAGTAGCCATCGTTATAGCTCCACGAGTAGGTAGTTTCAAAGAATCCTTCAGACAGACCATTATATTGTTTAAAAAGCCCGCTACCACCGAGTTGCATGTTATCAGCGGCAAAAAGATCAAGGACTCCATCAATGTTGACATCGCCAACAGTCAGCATAATTCCGTCTTGACCAGAACTGTCTGATGTCTGCCAGCTTGCAGTTGTCTCAAGCATACCACCAAGATTACGATATATCTTGGTCTCCTGCCCTGTACCAATCCCAGCTAGGTCCAACCAGCTATCATTATCAGCATCTACCCACAGTACACCCATGAAATGGTAGGTGTCATCTGATTCCCAACTTGCCGATGATTCAAGCGTGCCACCAATATTAAGGTAAACGTAATTATTGTAGAAGTGTTGTGGACTGTAGGACCATCCAGTGGCCACTGCCAAATCTGGGCGGCCGTCGTTGTTTATATCGCCAAAGTCAACGCCAAATGCGTTGCCGATAATATCTGCAGACCAATCAGGTAAAGAGAAGAGAACGCCGTTATTATTCAAGTAGACACGAGCGATAGGTCCAAATGTAGAGGATGTACCAAGATATGAGACTGCGACATCAGGCCATCCATCTCCGTTTACATCCGCGACATCCAGATGACCATTGTATCCAAGATCAGCTGATTGCCAACTAGCAGTTGTAGGGAATGCGCCGTTTCCGTCGTTATAATAGACATTAAGCCGCCCTTGCGACATATCATTACCATCAGCAACGACCAGATCAAGCCAGCCGTTTTGATTGAAATCAGCGAGCGCGGCCCCAGTACTGTAATGCGGATTATCCGAGATCCAATCCGGTGTAGATGAATAGACCGGTGGATCGAAGCTCAAAGGAAATCTTTCATTTTCCTTCACTTGTATCCCACTAATACTCGGTATAATATTTGCTATAATAAACACGATTAAGATGGTTCCAGTCATTATTTTTATCTTCATTTTTAACTCCCCTTTTAATTAATATCAGAGTACTGATATATAAAATCTTATCATGAAATTACAAAGAATTTTTTTTTATATCTAATGTACTCCAATAATTGGAGTCTTTCTCCCTATAAGCCCCTTTTAAGAGCCTCTTTATCCATTATATGATATAATTAATAGTAGTTTTTCATTAAGAAAAGTCAATTAATATTTACGAATAGTAAAGACTAGATCCTTTTCTCTTTGTAATTGTTTTTTTTATAATTAGAGTTTGAGAACGTTGAAAAATCATAAATACTTATATTTTAAATATAGTTTCTATTGTGATTTTGATGCCACAGAATGCTAGAATCAATGAGGGAGGTTTAGAAGCATATCCAAAGGGACCCATGATTCTTGGCAATCTTATAATGTTATTTTGATTTGCTATTGGAGCTATTGCGTGTTGGTACTTTTTTCCAATCCTGGGTTGGATATATATTATTGCTGCAATTATATTAGTATATGTTGTACTTAGGAAATTTGTCTGCCCTAACTGTTATTACTATGATAAATGGTGTGGTCTAGGATGGGGTAAACTATCTGCAAAAATGTTTAAAAAAGGAAAAATCGAAGATTTCCAAGATAGTATTGGTTTGAAACTTGCACCTGTAACCTATGGATTATTAATGATTATTCCAATGATTTTGCTTGTTGTTTCAATTATTCAAGTTTTCTCATGGTATAAAATAATCGTATTGATATTGTTACTGCTTGTTTCGTTTTATAGCGCTGGAATCGGTAGAAAATATTCGTGTTCAAAGTGTAAAATGAACTTAATTTGTCCAGGTAGCGCAGTCAAGCAAAAATAATAATAAATATTAGATGTTTCCGATGATTAAATAAGAAACAGCTTTTAATTAGAGTCTTTATAGGTTATTATAAGTCAAACTAGCAGGTTTTTGTTTGGATTTTGCCAAACATTTTACCACCTTTTATATATTTTAGAAATTATCAGCTAATGGTGACAAAATGAAAAAACATAAAATAATCGCGATATCAGCAACATGTATTGTAGTTATAGTTGCAATTTTTGCAGGTTTATCAAATAACTGCTAAGACTCCGTTTCTTCAAAACGGAGATCTACATTAGCTGACAGAGAAGTCAGCTAATGTCTTTTGTCTCTTGTCAAATATCGAATAACTGAATGGTTTTACGTCCTTCAATGCTTTATCCTGTT
>JAUXAU010000069.1 GCA_030619765.1 Thermoplasmatota archaeon | reverse complement strand
TCTATTTGCCTCTGTAATTCTTTCCATATTTCAACTGCAAGACCTGTTTCTGCTAGATATTCTCGGAATCTCCAAACCGTACTGTAATCTGGAATGCTCTGAGGATAATCCAGGAATTGCTGGAAGCTGAGACGGTCATTATATTGAAACTCCAGTTCTTCATCACTAATATTGTACCAACTCTGAAGAAACAAGAGTTTCAACATAAGAATACGGTTATAAAAGGGTCTACCACGACCACGACGACTCTTTTTATAGTCAGGAAATAACCTGAGGAAGGCCTTCCAATTAAGTAGTTTTTTCATCTCTTCAAGACGAGATCGAAGTGTTTTAACTTTTTCATACTTAGTTTTCATTGCATAGTCTAAAAAATTCTCCATATTCTTACACCCAATACTCTCCTGTTATTGGGTATGTATTATAGGTTAATACATGTTGCTAATTTTGCAAAGTTCTCTGTTTTTTAATTTATGATTATGGTTTTTCACGTTAACGTGAAAAGACAATAAAAGTTACGATATAGGTATATCGTCATAAGGAGAAATTACGATATATCACCGATCTTGATGAACTCCAAAGTCATTCGCTTGTTTTTTAGCCAGAAGAATCTTAAAGGTAATACCAACGTGGAAATGAAATCAGCTTAAGTATGTGTTTTTAAAACAAGGGTAAAGTTAATAACACAATTTGTATATTCAATCCTTCCAACGCAGGGAAAGATGGGTGTGTCAGGAATCATTTGGCATTGGACAAACGGAAGTAATAAGATTTTTACGAGAAAGATTGACATTGTTGATAAGGCAATGAGCGAAGGTTATTATGTAATGCCTATGATGGTTGCATCCCACATCTTCAAACCAAATGATTTTGAATAAACTAATCGTGGAGACATTATTGTAGTTTGTTACAGACGATGCAATTATTATTTTATACCAAACATTTAAATTAAATTAACTGATAACAACTATTCCAGATACTTTTCTGGGGAGGCAAAATATGAAAAAGACGATAAGGAATTTTTTTGAGACAAGCATGATTCTAGCGATTGTGTTTGCTTTTGTAATGCCAGGAGCAGCAACAATAACAAAACCATCATTATTAGAAGAAACCTTGGGAATGTCCGATGCTGAGTTTGAGTGGGTACCAGTTGATTCGAGTGGTTCACATACAATTGCGGGTAATGAGATCATACTGCATGAGACTGGGCAGTTAGTAACACTGGAGATTCATGTCTCTGGTTGGTATCCTAATTTGTTGAAAGCCTTACAGGCAACCGTTGATTCATCAGGATACTCAAATGGTGTAGGTGGTACATTAAATCCATTTGGTTGGCCAGGGTCACCTGAGGATGGATGTTTTATTAACGCTAGTAGACCTGACTATGTGTTCTACAGTATGGTCCAGATCGACGCTGTGTATACAGGGGATCTTAACTATATGTGGGGTGCAACGCTCATTGTTGGTACAAAAACTGATGACGGTCAACCTTACTACTTCGGTACGCTCATCCTTGAAGTCCCTACCGATGCAAGTGGTACATACACGATTGATTTTATTGCTGGTATTGATAAAACCTTTATGAAAGACGACAACGGACAAAATATATTACCTATTGCCTTGACTTCTGCGTTGATTACAATTAATGAACCTCCAAATAAACCAGCTAAGCCATCAGGTACAACAAATGGAAAAGCAGGGACATCTTACACGTATTCCTCAACCACCACAGATCCCAATGGAGGCCAGGTGTATTACTGGTTTGACTGGGGAGACAATACTACTAGTGGTTGGGTAGGGCCATATGCATCAGGTGCTCCAGGATATGCAAGTCACACATGGACATCACAAGGTTCTTATAACATCCAAGTAAAAGCCAAAGATGCTTATGATATGGAGAGTATCTGGTCAGATCCGCTCAGTGTCACTATGCCTAAAAACATACCATTCAATTTCAACTTTAACTTGCTGAGTTGGTTGTTTGAACGGTTTCCAAATGCGTTTCCGATATTACGATACATACTGGAGCTATAATAATATACACTAAATCCTCTCTTCCTTTCTTTTTTTAATGTATTAAAAACCTTGATTTCTAATCCCTTTTTATCCTCCCAAAACCAAAGATTTTTCTTGGGCAGAAACTAATGCATTCTTTTTCGTCTCCAGAACAAGAATAATGCAATAGCACAAACCACCAGGATTAATTCAAACCCAGGGGAACCATTTGATCTAAATTTGATTTCAATATCTGTATTCGCTATTGTTTTACCCGTTACTGTCCTACCGTCAGAGCTAATTTGTTTATCATTTATGCCAGTAACTGTATCGATAGTATAACCTTCAGGGAAAGTAATTGTTTCATCGTAAACATAAACATTCTCAGTACCAAATTCTTTAAAAACGTGTGATTCAAGATTAGCGTCAACTGAACTAAAGGTGATTTCTGTTTGCGCATCCATTGTTATTGTATCTGTATTATTTATACTTCCAGTAGCATTTTTTATTGAAATATTAATGCTTGTATATTCTCCACGAATACCGTCCATAGTATATTCACAATCTTCCATAGCTGACATCTCTTCCATATAATCTTCAAAATCATCTACTTCCGAAGCCGTAACCATTCCATCTCCATTGCCTAAATAATCTATTGCTCCTCGCAAATATTCGCTTGATGGGTCAAAACCTGAACCATCACTTCCAGAATAGTATATAGTAGCTTCAACTATGATATTAGACAAAGATAAGAACGTATGTGTTTCACTTCCACTTAGGGTAGCGATTGTATTCGTCGGCACAACGCATATCAGCATGAAAGCTAGCATAATGCCGATCCCGATTTTCGTTCCGTTTTTCATATTCATATACCTCGACCCCCCCCCCTACATATCGCTTTTCATTTATATACTGTCAGAAAACGTTCGGTTATTCCCAAACATTTTCGTTGTTTACTAATAAAACAAAGTATATTTAAAAGCTCAAGATGATAAAAAATGAATGATGGAGCAAAACAATTTATTGCTATCCTCATTGTTGTTTCAACATTAGTTATACTTGCGAAGATTCTTGTGGGAGAATTAGTTTTATTTTGAATCCCCTTTTTATCCTCCCACAAAAACCAAGGATTGGCTTTTTAAAGAAAAAGATGTTATGAAATTGTAATTTAAGGGAGGCGAAGGTATGCTTCACATTAAATGCAGGACATGTGGTTGGCGTTTACCTTTTTCCAGTAAAGATAATGAAGACACTGTTAAGAACCGAGGAGGTGGCAATATCATATGTCCTAATTGTGGTAAAGCATTGATACAGACGGGTGGTAAGGTACAAAAATGGAAATAATTAAAGGTGTTTTTCAACCGTATAACTCCCTATATGACAAGAGAAAAATTCTAAAGATAACCTCTTTACATATCTATCTACATACTCATCTGCGAAAAAGACACTTAAAACCATTCTGTTACGTATTTTAGATACGGTGTGTCTATCAAGATCCAGCGCAGCCGCAACCTCGCTATCGTTTTTTCCCTGTGATAGCAGATACTTTGCAGCTTCCAATTTGAGAGGGTTTATTTTGAAATCATCGTAATTGTTTTTCTCATCATCCATACATTCTCACCTTATGATCGTACAGGAACGATGTTTGTCCCCTGTTTCGAGGGTTTAACTTATGTTTAGACGAGCTATGTCTCTTTTTGCTTGTTCCCAGGCTTCCTTGGATTTTAGACCCTTTTTTCTATGTTCCCAGTATAATTTTTGCAGTTGTCCCTTGTACTCAATGGTATCTCCTGATTTTACATAAGACACTAGATCTCTCACCAACTCTGCCTTTTTCTGCTCTGAATCACTTTTCTTTTTATCTTCCTGTTTTCTTTTTGTTATCACTGCTTCCTCAGCTTTCATAACCTTTTTACTCCCTAATAATAATATTTGTTGTTGTTTGTATATAACTGTATCTTGTAAAAATGTCAAAATGGAGGATGTGTTAGGACAGGACATGTGTCACCCTCATGATATATCATGGCAATCCATGATAAATCAGAGGCGTAACATATGTATATCATCAGAGGAGAACTGTATCTAGAGAAGAGTCACGTTAAACTCTTAAAAAATGAACCAGAATATGTAAAACAAAGATATCACTCAGTTGTAACTGTCCTTTCCCCAAATAGTAACGTAACAAGACAGAAAGCAGCTCAAGCCATAGGAATGAGCAAACGTCAATTCCAGAGGATTACCAAACGTTTCCAGGAGGAAGGAATACCGGGCCTTCGGTATAAATCAAAAAGACCTCGTCAAAGTCCAAATCAAACTCCTACCCGGCTTGAAGACATTATTGTAAAGGTTAGAGAAGAAACAGGCTTCGGTTCTCTTAATTTATGCCAGATTGTCAACATTAGCCTTGAAAATCAAAATAGAACTGAACAGGTAACACCTCGGACAGTTTCAAGGATACTGGTTAGACGAGGCGTAATCGAGTCTGAAAAACGTGTTAAGAAGGATTGGAAAAGATTTGAATGGGGACATCCTAATCATTTAATCCAAGCAGATCTCACCAAGTTTAACGGCATTCCACTTCTTACTAAGGAGGATGATTACTCCCGTAGAGGATGGGCAATACGGCTGACTAATCAAAAAGATAAAACTGTTGTACGAGGAATGAAGAAACTCATCAAAGTCAGATATGATAATCTACTTACAGATAATGGATCCCAGTTTAGCAGAAGAAACAAAGTTATTCGTGAATACTGTGAGAAATACATCAATGAAAAGCATATCTGGACAAGTGTCCATCACCCTCAAACAATGGGGAAACTCAGTGCTTTCCAGAAAGGACTGAAACGATTCTTACATCATAAATTAGGTGCTTCCAGAGATATTCACGAGATTGATTACTACATCAATGTCTATGTCCATTGGTACAACAATGGTAAATATCATTCTTCAATTGATACTTATCCAGAGGAAAGATACTCTGGACAACGGGATATTAAATGGTATAATCATCTTGTGAAAAGTCTTAAATTAGAGGACATCCTTGCCATTAAATCAGAGGGGTGACATATGTCATGTCCCTACACAACTATTACTTTAATCTTTTACTTTTTCTTTTAATTTTGACATAACCACCAACTAATCCAGATAAGATTGCAATTATTCCTAATAAAGTGGATATTGTCCCCCCATGTTGCTCCCAGAAGTTATTAATGTGAAAGGTCATTGTATCTTCGGCTAGTTGCCAATTTCCATCCCTTCCTTGGTATAGATATTTCACTTTTAGATTATGATCTCCAGGTGCAACATCAGTTGTTGTAGCCAGTGTAACTTTTACTGGTGGGGTATATTTTCCATTCTCAAATATTCCGCCATATAATGGATTTAATTCATGGGGGCTGTAATTAATGAAACCTAGTTTTGCTATTTGCATAAAATTTTTACATCGCTGAAAATTTGTTCCTTGGTCTTGTAAATTCTCTTTGACGTCTTTACCCATTACATTAATGGAATCAACTGTAATATGATTATCAACATAGAATAATTGCTCATCAGCAGTAACATTGCCAATCCCTATAAAATAGAGATTGAATGTAATTTTCTCTCCTGGGTTTATTCTAGTAGTATCAGAGCAAATCACAACATCGAAAATAGTATACGATGCAATTGCTGTTGTTGATTTCAAAATAATTATTATAAATATTATTAGAACAAATTTTATAAAAGATTTTTTTAACATTTTTTCCTCCAATAGTACATCAGTAAAGAAGTATTTAAACCTCCTCTATTCGCCACCCGATCGGCTTACTAACCGATGCCTACAGACTCATCGCTGTCGGTAATGGAAATATATTGAAAGTATTAATAGAAATTGCACTTAGGTGGACCGGGTAGCAGCAGGACCTCCATTCCGTATACCACGTTTACACAGAGCTCATTGCAAATTCAAAAAGTGTCAAAATGAACTGTAACATATTATTGGATTTTCTAGAATGAATAATTAACTACGGCAAATTGCAAACTTTGGACTTATTATCATTTTGAAAGTATTTAAAAATCTACTTATTATAGAATATAGATGATTGTAGATGAAAAAGAAAGATCGTATTGAGGTTAATGAAAAATATGAACTGGAATACTCAATTACAGATAACATACCTGACCATGACTACAATAGACAACACAGTGTTTGTTTGATAAGAAAGAAAGAACCAAAAAACGAAATCGTACTTCGTATGGACAATTTTCATTCTAAAAGTGATGGACGTTGGCCAACACATATTCACAAACCCGAGGGAAGGAGACATTTCTTTCTTGGGGGATCTTGGGAAGATGTTATAAAAAGGTTTTTAGAGACGGCGTTAAAATTAATAGGAGATGAAAGCAGGGAAGATCTTGAAAGAGCTCTTGCTCAAATAGAAAGCGATAACATTTCAAGCGGGGATTTAGTAGAGAAAATTGAATCACAATATAAGGTAGATATAAAGTAACAAAAGAAGAATAGTAAGAAAATTGTTTAATAAATAATTGTAGTAAGTAGAGTGCAAAGTTTTTGAAAAACTACAGTTGATTCAAGAAAAAATTCATATTTCTCTTCACCAGCCAAAGACAGACTGCACCAGCGGGCAGAGTTTTATCATTATTTATGCAATTATCTATGCTTTCATCATCTAAGATTACCGAAAAATGTTCTCCCTCATAATTGTCCTTAAAGTCAACAGATTCTAAATCCCTAAAGGCCATAGCCGTCAAAAATTCAGGTTTTGTTGTGAGGCAGTCTAATCCCATACCAAGGAAGTAGACATTTCCTTTACCGCTCTCCTTTAAGCAATGATAATATTCTATTTCTTCAACTTCTAAAACATCTTTCATACCCGTTGTCATTTCTTCAAATTCTTCTTTTCCTAATAATTCCTCACCAAGTTCTCTCATTATGTTCTTATACATACTAAATTCATATTTATGCCATCCATCACCTGTATGTCTCGGCTGAAATGTTCCAGCAGGGACTACATGGAAGGTGTTCATCGCTTCTGCAAGACCTTTTTTAGCTCGTTTATGGAAGTAGAAAAAGTTGCCACGTTTATTTGAAATTAATAATATGGTATCTATCCCAATAACACAAGAACGATTGCTGAAATCGAAGATATCGATATTGTCCCTCAACTTGAGGTCTAGTTCATCCACCTTTACGTCTTCCGGATACGGCTTTTTGCTTTTATTCAATACTTCGTTACAAAATTCATAAGAGAGAAGTTCACATGTATCATTGTAACCAAAATAGCCCCCAGGTGCACATTCAATGGTGAGATTTCCATCGGTTTTCTCTATAGATTTCAGTCTATATGCCTATCTATCATCTAATATTATATCCTTGAAGTAATGTTTTAAATCAGAAGAGTATCTATTAGATCTTGGTAAAAGAGGTAATTGGCAGAAAATACTCTTTTCAAACTGAAAGTGGTCGGTGTTATTCCATCCTAAATTTTTGTCAACATCTTTAATTTGTATTGGTTGACTTGGTATCCATTCATCTTTGATTATGATTGGTATCTATTTGTCAATAAGTTTTATATCTTTATTTTCATAATAATCGGCGGCAATCTTTGCGATAATTCCTCTAAATCTATTTAAAAATCTTCGTGTTTCAATAAAATTTTCATCCTACCTCCACCTATCTACGATTTTCTAAATCAGAATTTTTTTCCGTTCCTCTCTCCACTTCATATCCTCCATAGAATCGATTGTCTTCTGGATTTCCCTGTCCCGCTCCCGTTCCCTCTCAACAAAGCGGGCTTCAGATTTCCTCTGTGTCTCCATTATCCTCTCCTTCCAAATTTTCTTAAAAGTATCAACATCCCTCTGCAGATCTCCAATTACTTCTCTACAGGACACAAGATCACCAAGCAGTTTCTCGCTCCTTTTTTCAACCGTTTCCAAACGAGAGACAACCGTTTCGGTTACATAACCCAGCAAATCGTTGTAGGCTTTAACATATCCGTTATTCCTCCATCTCTCCAGTTCTTGTACCCGTTTTGCCAGTCCCTTTACCATCTTTAATATATTTTGATATTCCTCAGTAGGCACTCTCTCCCGTCTTTCTTCATCTCTACCGGATGATCTGATTTTACTCCCTTCATTCATTCGTTCGCGTACCTTAGCTACAGTGTGCCGATCAATACTCATCGCAACCGCAATCTCACTATCGTTCTTTCCCTGCGACAGTAAGTATCGTACTACCTCCAATTTAAGTGGATCTATCCTAAAATCATCATAACTGTTCCCCCCACCGTTCATATATCCTCACCTCATGATCGTACAGGAACACCATGCTCCTTTGCTACACGAGATATCATATTCTCCGTCTTTTCCTTTTTTTCTGGAGGAATTATTACTCCCGCATATAAAAGCCTTGATAAGCCCCGTCGTGAAATCATATACAAAAAAGGAATCGAATACTTAGTTCCAACCCGTGGACGCGGCTTAATAGCATAAAGATTCTGATGTTTTCGAAGAGTAACTGTCTGAGCAACAAAGGCGTCAGATGTAAGAATACCGTTTTTCCTCAAATATTTAACCCCGGCGTCGTACAATTCCAATGGTAAAGTAGGAGCACTATGCTGATCAAAATCACAGTAGTAACACCAAAGACAAGCCATCCACTTTTTCTCAAAAATGGTATCAACCTCGGTGGGCTGCTGTGTAGCAAGAAGGTTGTATTTCTTCTCCATTGGAGTGTATTTCTCCAGCATTGGTTTATATCTATGCATATTTATCAGTTGCAAATTTTGGATATCTGAATGGTTTTTAAGCGATATAAAACTGGCGACGATCATGTATAACTGACCACAGAAGATGCGCTTTAGCACAAAACATCTGGGGATGAGTATGGTGAAATGACCATGGCCCCTCGCCGGTATCTCTGGTTATGCTTGTGGTGATTGCCAGCCCTCCATTAGACATTAGCTTCACTCAAGCCAACGTTGATATGCAAATTCTCCAATGAAACTGTGTGAGGAAAAACCAAGATTTCAGAACACCTTGTCCGTCCTGTCCAACTTGAAAGATCACTGGGTCTTCCAGATTGTAGCACCAAAATAGTGTTTTTTGCTCGGAGAAAGAAACACCATTGCTAATGTTTAGTATATAGAGTTTTTATGAGATGTCTCATCCTTTGTTTTTTTTTGCTTCTAAATGTTCAAATAGATTCTCCTTTATTATCACAGAAGAAAAAATACGTCCAAGCACATCCAAGCACATTGGACGTAACTCATTTTTCATTATCTTTTCAACCAATCGCATCTCGTCAACTTCATTCTGTCGCTGCCAATACGTTGTCTCATCTTTTTTGGCTGATACCATATTTTTTCCTTTTCCTTTTTGGTTCTATTAATTCAATCTTAGGTATTTTTTCAATCTCAAGTATATACGTACCACCTCTTTGTTACTAAAATTGGTAACTTTTATGTGTTTTTGTGCATTCATTTTTCACATTTTCCGCCCATTTTCCGCCCATTTTCTAGCACCCCGGACACGGATCCCTTCTATGGTGTCCCAGTGTCCCCTTTTTTCTATATATACGCGTGAGAAAAGAAAAATATAAGACTAATATAGAGAGATTTTTGGACATTTGGACACGATAGTCTTCCAACAGAAGGAAAAAAAAGGCAAGTATACACAAAGTCTACACAAAAGCCTTCACAAAAACCCACAAAATCGTGTTAATAAATGACACAATTAATATATGGCGGCTTTTGGCAAAAATATGACGACTTTATGATGGCTTTTATGACGGCTTTTATTAGAAGCAAATGATGGCTCTGACGGCTTTTTTTCCCTTTTATATATACGTAACGAAAGGTTCTTCCAGCCTACAAGCTGGAGATATGGAGATACCGGGTCCAGTACTAGTATCCTAAAGAATTATTTTTAGCAAAAAAAGCCGTCAAGCCGTCATGGCAATGTTCCTGTGTATGTCCGTAAAGCCGTCATAGTAATTTTCTCCAAGAATTCTCTACGTAAAAAAAGCCGTCATAAAAGCCGTCATTTTTTTTCAAAAAAGTGTAAAAAGACGTGAGAGATATACGATACCGATATACGATATACAAAGTACTATGTATGTATGTATAATAAAAACTATTATTATTATTATTATAATTATTATTTATTATTATAAGGAGTAATTCCAAAAAACTCTATGCATACAATATACTTTTTAGAGATATACCGTGGGTATATCTCTCACGCGGAGATATACAAAAAATTAAAATGGAGATATACACATAAAACTTAGAAAGTCCAGCGCTGAACTTTTTGTCTACACCTGCATCAATAAGTAGTTGCCTATGCAAAACCTGAGTCTATCCTTTGAGAATGCTGTCATTCTCATTATAATAATACGTTCAGGAATATTTCCGGAAATATTTTCATCTAATCCAGCACCAATTAACTAATCCTGCATCAATCATTTTCTGTCTTATTTTGCCATTAAATTTAATGGTTAACATTGGAAATACTAAGATATGTTCCCAGTTGATGTGTTTATCTTATGGAGAAAAAAGAGTAATCTCTGTTTTAATGCTATTCTTCCCCTAGTTCCTTTTTTAATTTATCGATCTCTTCTTCTAACCGAAGAAGAATCCGTGGGTCATCAAGATCCAACTCCGGGCAAAACTCGTCATGGAATTCTATATATTTTTTGCTATAAACCATTATAATCTCTCCATTATTTTCTCTACTCTAAATCTTTTTGTTCTCTTTCACCACCATATTCGATATACTAAATTCTTTTATGTTTTCCTCACAACCTCAATGATTTCTATGTGCAATATAGATACTTGGAATACATTAACTGGGTTCTCGCCAAATCCTCAGATAAACATCATAGAATGTTAGCCTAACGCAAGCCTCCGCTGGTTTTTATTTCTTTTAAGTCGGTCATATTCTTTTTCCCTTATCTGAAAAATCACTTCACGAACCTTTGGATGGCTTAACATTTTAATAAGCTTCTCCTCGTCTCCTGGACTGTCTGTCTGTACTTTCTCTGGCGATAACCTGCCATTCTCGCGTCTTTCTCGTATAATCTCTCGCATCTCCTCGAGTTCTTGGGCCGTTATCTGTGCCTTCTCCGACGATATCCGTTTTATTTCTTCTGCTTGTAGGTTTATTAATGAATCTTTCGCTTCATTTGCCTTCTGCAGATCTCGTTTCTCTTTTGGATCTCCACCTCCTTCAAACACTTGCAAAGCCCAAACTCCTTTCTTGTAAAATTCTCCCAGTTGACGTGGGCTGAATCGCCTGTATACTTTAGTAAGATAGCCTTCGTGCCCCATCAATGCCTCGGTAATATCAAGGGCTACACCACCAGCTACAAGGTTAGTCCTAAAATAAGCCCGGAGTGTGTGCAGGTGCATTAGACGATGACCGGTCTGTGGATCTCGCTGGTCGTAGTTCGCCTTTTTCAACAGGAGGTTCCACCAGTCTCGTGCCGTACCAGTGGTAAATGGGAAAATTTCAGAACTATATTCTTTCTTTTTGTTGTGGAGACCCTTCGTTTTTCCCCTCACATGGGCAATATAATCATCTCTGACTTTTAGCCATTTCTGCAATGCCTCTTTTGCTTCATTACTGATGAACGTCACTCTAGGATTGCCTGATTTTGTTGTTTCACCGCGGATGCTGATCATCACGGGGTCGGCATCTAAGTCAATATCTTCTATTTTCAGTAGCGTTAGTTCCTCAACACGCATCCCGGTGCTGCTTGATATCAGGAACATCGCCATCTCTTTTGTGCCGGCGTGCGCCATGATTTCTCTAAGCTGTTTTGGTTCAGGTACAACATCTTGTGTTGCCTTCCGCGACCCCTGTATGTTATTCTTGAGGTCTCTCCAGAATATTGTAGGTAATTCAATTTCATTTCGCATAAGGAACATTTTTATATTGCTCAGATGCATGCGGATGCTCAAAGGAGTCAAGTGCTTATGCTTATGCTCAGCCATCATGCTCTTCCAGAATTTTTCTACATTCTGCCTATAGGGACGGCCATCCACGAAGTATGCATCTGGATCAACAAGTATGATTTTGAAAAATTTTTGTAGAGTGCCCATCTTATTTTTTTTTGTACTTTCTTTCGTTTCATAATACGATAAAAAATTTTTTATTACCTTTGATTCTTCTAATTGCATAAGGGAACCACCTCTAAAGTAACCACATCCAAAGTATATACTTTAAATTTTTGGTGAAACCCTGCCCTAATAGGCAAGACTTTCGCATATAACCCTACCGTTTTAGGCATGGGTTTCACTATGCCACAGTGTTGAAATATCATTTTAGAACATTGTATCGTTTTTTGCACTATGGCATCGGCTGACATTCCTGCATTTTTATGGTTTTGTTCTCTTTTCAATTTCATTAGATCACTTCTATAAAATTTATTATTATTTAACAGCTTCCGAGCATATTATATAAGTCTGCCGCTTTGTAGGATGGTTACAGTAGGTTCTACATTAGGTGGGTGAATAATATTGAATAAAAAAAACAGAATGAAAGTTGGTGTATCAGGCGATGCTTTGAGGGGTCGAGAGACCTATAAAATGATTTGTCACATACTAGAGGAATCTAAAGGGGAATGGCATCCTATACGAAAAATAATGGACATTGGGGAAGAAAAATATCCGGGATTTCCTAAGAGAGATACGATAAATCGATATTTAACCTCTATGACAGATGAAGGAACATTAGAAGTGAAAAAGCCAGAGAAAAATGGTTTGGCATACGAGTGGAGGTTGATAGCGCATCCATATACATATGAAGAATTAGTTTTTGAATATGACCTCAATGCGTTGAAAGAACTGGGAAAGCATCTCTTGCCTCTCCAGGGAAATATGCATAACATCATGGTATTTGGTCCAGTAACCATCTGTAACTTTCCTTTGTATGATTTCAAAGAATGTGATAAAGAAATTAAAGAGATAGTTACTATATTGAAAGACGCTGGAAATAGATTAGATGAATTATACATGGCACGGATGTTGCATCTTGTTACCAATTATATTGATACACTAAGAGAAATGAAGGCCCCCCTCTTGGATAAGCAGTTAATTTCTATTTTCACTTCTGGATTAGAAGATAAAGTACCCTCTAAACAGGCGTTGCGTAAGTGGGATAAACAAATTAATGAATGGATTAGAGAAACTTTACCTGCAGATAACAAGGATGAAAAGAGACTTGTTGTTAGCAAGGATCTCTCATTAGCTAAGCTTCTGAAAAATAAATATTATCCATCCAAGGAGAAAAGTGAGATTTTAGAACTGATAGCCGATCACTATGTTGAAAAAAATGTCGGTGATTGTTTTCTTCATTTATATCTTATGTTATCAGATATCGTAATGATGCCACATCCTATTGCTATCGTTCGTAGCAGTGTAACCGATAGAAAGAATTTGGTGGATTCTTATTCGAAGGAGCAGGTGTTGGTGCCAAGAGATTCACAAATCGCTAAGGTGCTTGATGAAATGAAGGTTAAACATAAGCCATGTAAAAAAGTAAAAAAAAAGAGATCATCTCATCGTGGCGGCCATCTGAAAAAGAAAGTGATTTAGGACAAAAGATTTGGAAGGAAACAAAGGCCTAGATTTTAAGAGGCTTTGTCAGGCTTCCACGAATGACCATGATGCAACCAAGATAATAGCAGGAAAAAACATACGCTAGAGCAGATGTTGCTTATACTTCATCACCTTCTCATTATCAAGATGACAGATATCAGGTTGCTCTCTCAATATAGGCGCAGAAGGATATGCCGCTGCAAGTCATCTATCGCTTGGTCCTTGTCAACCATTGTTTTACTTGCTTCTTTTATCTTAGATTCCCTTGCCATTATAGATTGCTTCTGTTTTACTGGTTATATTTTCCCAATTACTATCATCGAGTATTATGTAACTATTACAATGCAAAAAATTCTTATAGTGCTCCGGTTCTAAGAAAAAAACAACAACTTTAGCCTGGTATGCATCATTTAATGATACTATGGCTTATCCTGGATTAGTAATTAGTATCAACCATGTAATTGTCCTCTTTGCAATCTCCATAGCAAATCGTAATGCATATCTACTGTCTTTCAATCCTATCGTAAATGGCTTTATCATAAACACCCGTGCTTCTCCTTTTTATATGGACCAAAGATTTTCTCCCATGCTCTACTTATCTTCAGAAATATCGCTGGCGATATTTTCATCTATATCCCCCGTAATAATATGAGCAGAAACACAAGTGCTTGTATTTTCTTTGGGCAAACCCTGAGTTTCCATAATAATACGAGCGGGAAGGGAAGCGCTTCCCTTTCTACACAGAACTTTCTGTCACAGGAAAAAATAGGGTTGCAAAGGTAATTTTTTGTTTGACTGTAACATCGATGTTACATTTAAACAATTTTCTTCAGTTTCTGTATCAACAAACCCTGGACTTCCTTGTCCTTTAGTACTTCTGAGAACCGACTATCTATCTTTTCCAATCTCTGCCTCTGCTCCTGCTCCTGTTTCTGCCTCTGCTCCATATCTGCTTTGACTTCTTTCATCTCTTTTTTTAGGTAATAGATCTCCTCGTCTTTCTCTGCAAGCCTTTCTTCTAAATCCCGGGTGTCTGCTGGTAAGTCAAATACTGCTATGGTGTGCACTGCTTTTTCGTATAACTCAGCGAGTTGCTCCTGTGAGTACCGCCGGTATGCCACGGTAAGATAGCCTTCGTGCCCCATCAACGCTTCAACAACATCAACTGGTATTTCAAGAGACATACGGGTTCGATAGTACTTCCTCAGCGTGTGTATGTGCATTTTATGGCGGTTTGTCCGTTCCTCCCTTTCGGTATACCCTGCTTTACGTGTCAACCTATTCCATATAACGTGGGCAGTTGCATATGTAAAGGGGAAAATATATGGGTTGTCTGCTGTTTTTGTGTAGTGTTTAAAGTTGGCTCTTTTTACTGATACGGTCAGGTATTCCTTTCTAACCTTCAGCCATTCTTCCAGGTGGGTTTTTGCCTCTTCGCTCATGAATGCTATTCGTGGATTGCCGCTCTTGGTGGTTTCGCCGCGTATATTGATTTTAACTGGTTTGCTGTCCAGATCTATGTCTGATTCTTTCAGGTGCAGTATCTCGTCTATTCGCATTCCACTGCTGCTGGCTATGAGAAACAAGGCGCGTTCTTTTATTCCAGCATGGGCAAGTATCTTTTTTAGCTGTGCGTTTGTTGGAACCAGATCTTGTGTTACGGGTCTGTTTCCCTTTGCTCGTTTTCTAAAATTTTTCCATACCTTTGTTTTAATGGCTACATCGTTTTCTATGAGGAATGTTCTTACGCAGGATATCCTCATGTTTCGTGTGCAGGGTGGTTCGTCGATTATTGCTTTCCAGAAGGTTTTTACATCCTGCTCGTAGTCACGGCCGTTGTTAAAGTACTGTTCTGGATCTGCTTCTATGGTGTTGAAAAATTTGTTTAGGTGTGCTTTGTAGGCATTGCGTGTTGAACGGCTAGGGTAACCCTCTAGGAACTCTTCTATCTTATTCATTATTATCACTACATAATAATAGATTTAGGAGTTTATAAACC
Organism: Thermoplasmatota archaeon; assembly: GCA_030619765.1. GTDB lineage: Archaea > Thermoplasmatota > E2 > DHVEG-1 > DHVEG-1 > JAGLML01. Next base: position 2,016 of record JAUXAU010000069.1, on the reverse strand, counting down.
TTATGTTGATAAAAAGTTATAAATGAATAACTGTTATGAAATTAATAGGTTGAGAGGAAAAAATTATGGCAGAAGAAAAAAGAACTGATGAAAACGTAATATATGTCGGAAATAAGCCCCCGATGAGCTATGTACTTGCAGTGATAACACAGTTTAACACTACTGGTTCGGAGGAGGTTGTCATAAAAGCTAGAGGCAGAGCAATAAGTAGAGCGGCGGATACAGCGGAAATTGTGTGTAGATGGGAAATAATGTATGATTCACATTAAATGTAGGAAATGTGGCTGGCGTTTACCTTTTTCTGGTATAAGAAATGAAGATGCTGTTAAGAATCGGGGAGACAGCAATATTATATGTCCTAATTGTGGTCAAATGCTGGTTAAAAGGGGCGGAAAGCGGAATGTATGGAAATGAATAACCCGTACTTGATCGTGAATCCTCTTTTTTGTTATCCCCACGGACTCAAAAACCATGGTTGTTGGTTTTATAAACGTAAAAGATAATAATAAAATATTATGAGAAATCTTTAAATACTAATCTTTAATTCTACCTGATTTAAAGTTCTAATTGAACGAAAAGGAAATAGTAAAAATGTATGATGAAAAAAGAGAAATGCACAAAGTAACTTGTGCAGAATGCGGTAAGGAAACTGAAGTTCCCTTCAAACCAGATGGTAGCAGGCCTGTCTATTGTAAGGAATGTTTTCAGAAACGTAAACCAAAAAGATTTTAGATAAAATTTTCGAAATTACCCAGATTTTATCAATCTTATTTTTAATATCTTTCTTTTTTTAATTCCTTAAAATATTATTACGCTTCGTGGGTTATAGATTTTTATAGAATTAACTGTTATGAAATTGTGGTTAGGTGCAGGAGAGAAATGAGCAGGATTGGAACGAAATATAAACAAGCAATCGAGTTATTTGATGAAAAAACAGGGACTGTAGTAAGAGTAATCCGTTTCCGTAATTTTATAGCGTTTGATGAATTTTTAAAAGATTTCAAAGCTATGAGATACCCAGGCTATGGTTGGAGATATATAGATAAAGGAAAAAGAAGATAGATAATGTAAATAGATTCAAGAATGACAAATAATGCAATATGTAAAGTCAAGAGACATCGGTAACATTTTTCTGGGGAGAGAGAATGTTACTCTATATTTGATAATCAAAGGGGTTCTCCCCGTTTTTCATCATATTTTGCTTTAGAGACTAATGTTACCGATCTTACTCGACATTACACAATACAAAACTATATAAGTGATATATACTGATATGGTATCAGAAGGAAATAGAAACTTGAGTATCCATTTCCAATGTTTAAAATGGATTTGATTTTTTTATTTTTTTTCAGACAATATAGCCCTAAATATAACTAAGGTGAAGTAGACATGAATAGAAATAGAAGAACACGTAATAATGAAAATAAAAAACAAAAAAAAGTAATTAGATGTAAGACTCTAAATCGGCCAGTATTCGAACATGAGGTTTGCTCTCAATTTAGTTCAAAAGTAAATTCTAATACTCAAAACAATTGTGAAAATTGTAAACATGCATTTTGATGTTTATTTTTGTAAAAAAAATTAAAATTGGTGAAATTAAATGAAAGGAATTGTTAATTGGTACAGCGATAAAAAGAAGCAAGGATTAATTGAAGGACAAAATGGTGAAAACGTAATGGTTTATGAAAAAGACATTCCATTTTTAACATTACTTCATGCAGGTGACCCTGTAGAATACATCGTAGGAAAAACAGTTAATGAAGTTAAAGCAATAAAAATAAAAGAAATAACATAATAAAGCTACTTTTTAAAAAACTCATAAATCTAAAGGTGAAAAAAAAATGAATTTTGAAAAATTAAATATAAATTTGAAATTACCTTGACTTTGTCACATTAGATTTTTTATTCAATTAAGTAGGATATGCCATATCCTATTTAAACCTCCACCCACCCTTCCCATCCAGTGGATGGGATGCCAGAATGAAGTTTTTATTATCCGTAAAGGATATACAAGGT
>JAUXAU010000090.1 GCA_030619765.1 Thermoplasmatota archaeon | reverse complement strand
TGTTCTATCTTGCGTTGTTCTTTTACTGTGATTGGGTCGACAATCCAACGTTTAGGAAATTGGAGATTTCACTCCACTCGATTCAATGTTTAGAGACTTCACTTTTTCAAAGTGGAGTCATTGAATCGAAACCATCATTTTAGATAGCATTTTTTATCTCTTTCACGGCTTTCAGATTCTCAATTGACGAAATATCACAAACATCTTCGCCAAGGAATGTTGCTTTTATTATCCCTCTAACAATTTTTGCAGATCTTGTTTTAGGTAAATCCTTTACAAATTTTATATCACGTGGTTTCAGTGTTTTTCCCATTATTTTTACTACTTGTTCTTTAAGCTCTTCCCTAAGAGTTTCATCTGGTTTGTGCTTTGGTTTCAAGACGACAAAACAAACGATGTCCTCACCTTTTATCTCATCTGGAACACCTATTGTTGCTGCCTCTGATACTGCAGGATGCTCGATAAGGGCAGCTTCAATTTCAGCAGGTCCTGTTCGCCTTCCAGCAACATTGATTGTATCGTCACTTCTGCCGTGAAGAGACCAATAACCATCCTCATCTATTTTGGCCCAGTCCCCATGATACCATACATTGGGCCATTTCGACCAATATGTGTCGATATATCGATTTGGCTCATTCCAGAACCCTCGTGTCATGGATGGCGCAGGTTTCTTTGCGACAAGATGCCCCATCTGTCCCCTTATTGGTTTTCCGTTATCATCAAAGACATCGATATCCATCCCTAAACCTGGGCCACGGAGTGTACAGGGTTTCAGTGGAGTAATTGGAAGTGGTGATAAGAAACACCCTATAATCTCTGTTCCACCTGAGATATTTATAATCGGAAGTTTTTTACCACCAATTTTTTCAAAAAACCAATTCCATGAATCAGGATCCCAAGGCTCACCGGTGGAACCTAAAAATCTTAGAGAGCTAAGATCATGTTTCTTAACCCACTCATCGCCGTATCTCATAAGCAAACGAATAGCGGTAGGTGAAATGCCAAATGTTGTTATTTTATGCTTTTCGACAAGCTCCCACAATCTATCTGGATTAGGATAATTAGGTGCCCCTTCGAAAATAACAATATTGCCACCGAAATTCTGAACACCTATAATCATCCAAGGCCCCATCATCCACCCTATGTCAGTTAGCCAGAAAAATATATCATTTTCCTTGACATCAAAATAATACCCAAGTTCTTTTCCTATCTGAGCAAGAGCCCCACCATGAGTATGAACTGTTCCTTTGGGTCTGCCTGTTGTTCCTGAAGAAAATATGATCATTGCATAGTCTTCAGAATCCATCTGCATTGTTTCACATTCATCTAATTGATTGGAAGCAATATCTTCCCACCAAATATCTCTACCATCCTTCCATGGAACTTCTATTCCAAGGCGTTTATAAACAACGACATGTTCCAAAGTAGATACCGTATCAATGGCTTTATCTACCTCTTTTTTAATCTCTAACGATTTACCTCTTCTTACAGAACCATCGGCAGTAAGGAGAACTTTAGCCCCAGCGATATCTAACCGCGAGGCAAGCGCATGTCCGCCAAAACCTGAGAATATCGGAATGCTTATCGCACCAATCTTTATCACCGCTAAAAACCCAATGACAATTTCAGGAATCATCGGCATGTATATGCCGACTCTGTCACCCTTTGTTACACCCAGTTCTTTTAAAGCATTTGCAAATCTATTCACTTCTTTGTATAGGTCGTTATAGGTTAACTTCCGTACATCGCCCTTCTCATTCTCCCATATAATGGCGATATTATTTTTTTTATCAGATTTCATATGTTTATCAAGACAATTATGGACGATGTTTATTTTACCGCCAATAAACCATTTAGTCCACTGAATTCCATCAGAATCGTCAAGAACCTTTTCATATGGCTGAAACCATTCAATGTCCAAATCTTTTATTACTGCATCCCAAAACCATTCGATATCTTCAGTCGATCTCTTTATTAATTCTTCATAATCTTTAATATCATATTTTTTCATGAATCTCGTTATGTTTGCCTTCTCCACATACTCATTTGTCGGTTTCCACACAATGTCGTCCATACTATAACTCCCCTCAGCTCTCATAGGAAACGGCTGTGTATACTAAAAATCTTCGATAAAAGTTATGAGTAACTTTAAAGACTCTTTGCATATCTCGGTATGGGATTATCGTGGACTTTGAAATGACTGAAGAGCAGAAATTATTTCAAAAAACTGTGCGAAAATTCTGTGAAAAGGAGATAAAACCACTTGCTTCGAAAATTGATAAAGAAGAGTATTTCCCATGGGATATGTACAAGAAAATGGGTAAACTTGGTCTTATGGGCATGACGGTTCCTAAGAAGTACGGTGGGGCTGGGATTGATAAGATCTGTTATATGATCGCTCTTGAGGAGATTTCACGGTTATGTGGGTCTACAGGTATAACTGTTGAGGCGCATAACACACTAGGTATTGGTTATATTTATGAGGCAGGTACTGAAGAGCAACGTAAAAAGTATCTGCCTAGACTTACAGGTGGTGAAGCTTTTGCGGCCTTGGCAATCACTGAACCAAACGCTGGATCTGACGTAGGAGGAATTCAGACTACTGCGGTTGTTGATGGTGATGAATGGGTATTAAACGGAACTAAGCAGTTTATCACTAGTGGAGATATCGCTGAGGCTGTGATTGTGATGGCTAAGACTGATAAGACGAAGGGTACAAAGGGTATAAGTGCGTTTATTGTAGAGAAAGATACTCCTGGTTTTAAGGTTGGTCAATTGGAGGATAAGCTTGGGCTTCGTGGAAGTAGAACTGCTGAGCTCATATTTGAGGATTGTCATGTTCCTAAGGAAAATATTCTTGGTGAAAAGGATAAGGGTTTTTATGGTGTGATGGACACTCTTGACTGTGGTCGTACCGCTGTTGGTGCTATGTCCGTTGGCATTGCGCGTGGTGCTCTTGAGGATAGTATTGCATATGCGAAACAAAGGGAACAGTTCGGACGTCCGATTGGTAAATTCCAGGCGATTCAGTGGATGATTGCTGACATGGCAACTGAGATTGATGCAGCTCGTTTATTGGTGTATCGCGCTGCATACTTAGAGGATAACAATATGTCGTTTAGTAAGGAGGCAGCTATAGCAAAGTTATTTGCATCTGAGATAGCTATGCGTGCGACAAGAAACGCTATTCAGATTCATGGTGGATATGGCTATATGAGAGATCGTCCGTTAGAGAGATATTTCAGAGATATTAAACTTTGTCAGATTGGTGAGGGAACATCAGAGATTCAAAGGATTGTTATCGCAAAACGTTTAGGCCTATGAGATTACGTCATAAACTCGATTAAAACAGCATCTTTTAAAACATTATCAATGAAAGATAAATATAATAGTATAAAACTAACTATATAAATCTCTATCTTTTGTTATAACGTCGATGATATTTTCGAGAGGATAAACAGTTTATAGTTATGATTATAATAAACTTATTATACCGAACCAGTTATACCCTATAAACTTATTAAACTAAAGGGGGTTGTTAAGATAGTTGATTATAGATTTTCAGAAGAGCAAGAACTATTTAGAGAAAGTATGAAAGAGTTTTGCGCAAGTGAAATTGTACCAAAAACTGAAAAATTAGAAGATACAAGAAAAATGCCGAAGGATATCATTAAGACATTGGCGAATTTTGAACTCCTCGGCATGGTGATAGATCCCGAGTATGGTGGTTTAGGCACTGATGTAGTGACGGCCGGGATTGCGGTTGAAGAGTTGGCCAGGGCAGATCCTAGCTGTTCAATTCCAGTTCTGTTTTTAGTAGGAACCTCCTGGGGACACGTACTCAATAAATATGGGACCGAGGAGGCAAAAAAGGAAATCTTACCTAAGGCGATAAAAGGGGAACAAATTATAGGTATAGCTACGACTGAATCAGACATTGGATCAGACTTGGGCTCTATGAAAACCAAGATTAGTAAAAAAGGGGATAAATACGTTGTCAACGGAGAGAAGATGTATATCAGTGGTGTGGCTGAAGCTGTGGAATATGGCGGAGGGCATGTTACGCTTGCTAAAATGACACCTGAGAAGGGTACAAGAGGGATGAGTTTGTTTTATCTTCCTTTGAAGGATACACCGGGTATAACACCTACTTATGTTGAAGATATCGGTAGAGAAGCAATTTCATGCGGTGGATTCGACATAAAAAATGTTGAGATTCCGAAGCATTATCTGATTGGGGAGGAAAATAAAGGGTTCTATATTGTACATGAAGGGTATGAGCTTGCACGTGGGCTAATATCTCTTGTATGTGCCGGCGCTGCAGCTAAAGCTCTTGAAAACGGGATTGCATATATTAAAGAGCGTAAGGCATTTGGGAGACCAATAGGAAAATATGAGGGTATTCAATTCAAGCTAGCTGAACACCATGTTCGAATACAGGCACTTCGTGATTTAGGCTATAAGGCTCTTTGGACATATGATCAAGAAATACAGGGAAATGCTTCGAGATTTGATGTTAGCATGGCGATTGCAATGGCAAAATCTGTTGCCCCAATTTGGGCATTTGACGCCATCAATGATGTTATGCAGTGGCAGGGAGCTTTTGGATATACTAAAGAATGTGAAGATCAGAAGGCCTGGCGGGCTGTGCGTTCGTTTACACTTGCCGAAGGTTCTTCAGAGATCATGAAGCTGATCATTGCTAGAGAACTACTTGGCAAAGAGTTTCTAGCCTATCGTTGATTAAGTGTAGGTATAGAAATGAAGATAATCGCTTGTATAAAGCAAGTACCTGATACGACAGAGGTGAAGGTTGACCCTAGAACCCATACATTGATTAGGGATGGTGTACCTAGTATTTTAAATCCCTATGATCACTACGCAGTTGAGGAATGCGTAAGGATAAAAGGGGAGATTGGTGAGGGGAGTGTTACAGTTATTACAATGGGTCCGCCACAGGCACGAAGCGCATTAATGAGATGTTTAGCCCTTGGTGCAGACGATGCGGTACTTATTTCCGATAAAGCATTTGCAGGTTCTGATACCTGGGCTACAGCTTACACACTTTCTCTAGCTATTAGAAAACTTGGATCATTTGACATGGTTTTCTGTGGACAGCAGGCCATAGATGGAGATACAGCACAAGTAGGACCTGAGCTTGCACAACAACTTGGTATACCTCAGGCAACCTATGTAGAAAAGATTGAAATAGATAATAAACACAAACTTACGATTCATAAACAAACGGAAGACGGGTATCATATTCTTGAAGCTAAGGCACCAGTAATGTTAGCTCTTCTCCCTCCAACATCATTTCAACCAGAGCATCCACCTATGAGTAGTATATTAAAAGCAAAGAAGAAACCTTTTAAAGTTTGGGATGCAAAAACCCTAGGAGGCGATGAATCTAAATTCGGCTTAGAAGGATCATTCACACAAGTAATAAAAACATATACTCCGCCACCGCGTGGAGAATGTGAAATTATAGAAGAAGATGCTAAGGAGGCTGCAAAGAAGCTAGGGGAGATCCTTTTGAAACACGAGGCCCTTATAAAGAGGTGAAGGTTGTGAGTATTGAGATCATTCTTGATAAATGTACAGGATGTGGGTTATGCGTTAAAGCATGTCCATTTGCTGCGATCAAAATCAAGAATAAGAAAGCTGAGATTGAGGCAAACTGTACACTTTGTGGGTCTTGTGTAGAAGTCTGTAAGCTTGATGCGATAATTCTTGAGAGACCAAAACCGAGTGATAAAGATCTCTCAGAGTATAAGGATGTTTGGATTTTTGTAGAACTCCGTGAACAAGAGATTAAGAAGGTGAGTTTTGAACTCGCTAGCAAAGCTCGAGAGATCGCTGACACTTTAGGAGAGAGAGTAGAGGCAGTTATCCTTGGTGAAAAAGTCAAACATCTCTGTGACGATATAGCGGCTTACGGTGCAGATGTGATCTATATAGCTGAGAACGAAAACCTCAGCGAGTACAATACCAGTAACTATGCTGGGATATTAACTGGTCTGATATTGAAGTATAAGCCTAATATCGTACTTTTCCCTGCGACTCACTTGGGTAGGGATCTAGCCCCACGTGTTGCAGCTACTTTGGAGGTAGGTCTTACTGCAGATTGCACAGGTTTATCGATTAAAGATGGTTTACTTCTCCAGTCTAGACCGGCTTTCGGCGGGAATATAATGGCTGATATTATCTCACCGAGTGCTCGTCCTCAAATGGCTACTACTCGGCCGAATGTGATGAAGATCCAGAAACCAGATTTTACACGGAAAGCAGAGATTGTATCTATATCTGTAGATATAGATCCTAAGGCTATGAGAATTATAACAAAAGAGATCATTAAGACTACCAAATCAGGTACCAAGAGCCTAGATGAGGCAGATATTATTATATCTGGCGGTAGAGGTATGGGATCTGCTGAAAAATTTAAAATCTTAGAAGACCTAGCTGAAACAATTAATGGAGTAGTGGGTGCGTCAAGAGCGGCGGTTGATGCTGGCTGGAGGCCACGATCGGATCAGGTGGGTCAAAGTGGAAAGACTGTGTCACCAAAGTTATATATTGCATGCGGTATCTCCGGTAAGATTCAGCATCAAGTTGGTATGAAAAGCTCTGATACTATTATAGCTATTAATACGGATCCAGAGGCACCGATCTTTGATATTGCAGATTGTGGTATTGTCGGGGATCTCTTTGAGGTTGTACCCATATTGAATGATGAACTTAAGAAAAACCTTAGTAAGGATTGAAAAAGAGGAAGGTGTTTTTATGAGTAGTAATAAACCAAAGAAGAGGCAAGGAGAAATGAAGGCTTTCAAGAATGTATATATTCCATACGGTGGTTATTGGAGTACACCATTCTGCACTTGGCAAGGAAGTTTTCAGAACCTCCATACAATAAAGTTTGTTGCAGATGTCGGGAATAGGTTTTTGCAAGAGGGAAAAATATCTCCTAAGGAGTTTGACGAACTTATTTTTGGAATAACAATTCCTCAGATATCAAGTTTCTATGGTACACCTTGGCTAGCAGGTATGATAGGTGCTGAGCATATCACTGGTCCCATGGTGGGACAAGCATGTGCTACTGGTGCAAGATGTGTTGAGTTAGCTGCATTGGGTATAGAGGCTGGGCTACGTAAGAACATACTTGTTGTTTATGGTGATCGATGTTCTAATGGTCCACTACTTGTTTATCCAAACCCAGAAGCTCCTGGGGCAACACAGGACAAGGAAAGTTGGGTTTGGGACAACTTTGGTAATGACCCATTTGCCAAGAATGCTATGGTTGAGACTGCTGAAAACGTTGCAAAAGAAGCAGGAATTACGAGAGAAGAACAAGACAAAATTACATTTTTACGTTATAAACAGTACCAAGAGGCTCTTAAGGATGACAGAGCTTTCCAAAAAAGATATATGATTACTCCTATTGAAGTTAAAGATAGAAAAGGCCGAAAAGTTTTATCAACAATAGATGGAGATGAAGGCATTTATCCAACAACATTGGAAGGTCTCCAAAAACTCAAGCCAGTATTACCAAATGGTACGGTCACTTTTGGGACTCAAACTCATCCAGCGGATGCAAATTGTGGTATTATTGTAACCACTCGTGAAAAGGCAAAACAGTTAAGTAAAGATAAAAAAATAGAAATCAAAGTTTTATCATTTGGGGAAGGACGGGCAAAAAAGGGTTTTATGGCAATGGCTATAATTCCAGCAGCAAAGATGGCCCTTAAACAAGCAGGTTTGTCTATTGAAGACATAAATGTTATCAAAACGCATAACCCCTTTGGGGTTAATGACATTTACTTCTGTAGAGAAATGGACATAGATTGGAAGGATATGAACAACTTTGGCTCTTCTCTTATCTATGGTCACCCACAGTCGCCTACAGGAGCAAGACTAATAATAGAACTAATCGAAGAGCTAGTGTTAAAGGGTGGAGGTTATGGATTATTTGATGGCTGTGCTGCTGGTGACACAGGTGCAGCTGTAGCTTTAGAAGTAAGAGTTGATTGATCAAAGTATTAATATGTATTTTAGAGAAAGGGTGTAGTATTATGAAGATACAAAAGGTTGGAATTATTGGCGCCGGGATTATGGGGAGTGGTATAGCACAGAAAGCGGCACAAGAAGGATTACAAGTGGTTATAGTAGATGTCGAGGACCGGTTTGTTCAGAAGGGAATAGAAAACATCAAAAAAACACTATCCGAAGCTATCAAAAGAGGAATATTTACTCAAGAACAAACAGAAAAGATCTTAAGTCACATCAGAGGCACCACGAATAAAGATGAGGTAAAAGATGCAGATCTCGTCATAGAGGCAGTGTTCGAAAATATGGATGTCAAAAAGGATCTTTTTAAATATTTAGATAGCGTATGTGAAGATAAGACTGTTTTTGCATCTAACACATCATCCTTTTCTATAACAGAACTGGGTTCTTCAATAAACCGCAGTGACAGATTCCTTGGCCTTCATTTCTTTTACCATCCTGCAATGAACCGTTTATTAGAGATAATACCTGGTAAAGATACAAGTCAAAAAACCATTTCCTTTGCTGATATTTTTTCTCGTAAAATAGGTAAGATAGCTATACATGTAGCCGATGCGCCTGGATTTGCGGTGAACCGTTTTTTTGTACCATGGTTAAATGAGGCTACTAGGCTCCTTGAAGAAGATATAGCTAACGCCCCCACGATAGATGATACTGCAAAAAAGGCATTTAATATAGGCATGGGACCATTTGAATTGATGAACGTGACAGGCATTCCTATAGCGTATCATTCAACTGTAGGCCTAGGAAACAAGCTTGGCGACTTCTACCTACCTAGCAACCGTCTCAAGCAACAGTTTGAAAAGCACGAACCCTGGGATATGAGTGGTGAGGTTGACACTGCAAAGACTGCCATAATAGAAGAACGCCTTCTTGGTACTGTGTTCATAGTAGCCTGCAAACTTATAGAGGAAGAAGTTTCAAGCATTGAGGATATTGATAGAGGTGCTAAGATAGGCCTTAGATGGGAGTTAGGTCCTTTTGAAATGATGAATAAATGTGGGGTCGAACACTCGTATGAGATCGTCACGAAGTTCGTGAAAAAATATCCATCGTTGAAGGTACCAACCGTATTAAAACGACATTATGAAAATAAGGAAGAATGGAGATTCAACTATGTTGACCTTGAAATTACGGACAAAATTGCGAGAATCCTTATTAACAGACCTGAAGCCATGAACGCCATTAATGAGGAAGTCATCCAGCAACTAGATAAACAGTTCACATTAGCGAATAGCGACCCTGATGTCAAAGCGATAATTCTAGAGGGAGCTGGCAAGGCGTTTATTGCAGGTGCAGACATACAATACTTTATAAAAAAGATAGAGGAGCACAAGATCGAGGATATTTGTCGATTCACCAGATATGGTCATTCTGTTCTTAATAAAATAGACACATCTAAGAAATTGGTTATAGCAAAGCTTGATGGTCTTGCTTTGGGGGGTGGTGCTGAGATAGCGCTCGCTGCTGACACAATTATTGCTACCGAAAAGGGTAGCATTGGCTTTCCTGAAACAGGGATAGGTATATATCCAGGTCTAGGTGGCACTCAGAGAACCGCACAACATATTGGAAAGGAGCTTGCAAAATACCTGATATTCACTGGCAAGATTCTTGACGCACAAAATGCTATCTCAATAGGATTAGTTGAATATGTTATGTCGGCTGAGGAGATAGATAGCAAGATTTCTGAACTTATCCGCAGTGAAAAAATTGTAAGCAAAACAAAGAAAGGAATAGTTGAGCTGCCAGAACATTTCAAGAAGATCAAGGAATATTTCTCTGACACTAATATTCAAGATGTATTGTCGGGAAAAGGAGAGTTAAACGAACTCGGAAAAAAGATTTCAAAGACTATATCATACAAGGCCCCTATTGCTATAAAATTAGCTAACAAAATCATAGATGAGGGTAGTCGCCTTGATTTAAATAAAGGATTAGAACTAGAACTTAGTTATCTAGCAGAGATATTTTCGACCCAAGATGCCTACGAAGGCTTGAATTCAGTAGTAATGAAACGAAGGCCTACCTTCAAAGGTAAGTAAAAATTTATTCATTTTTCCAAATGGGCTGCCGCTTCTCTAGAAATGCAGCCAGTCCTTCATTCGCATCATTGGTTTTCATAAGTTCGTTTAGGTATATATCCTCAATTTTCTTGATTGCCTCACCATAGTTTTGGGTTGCACCTTCCATGAATGCTCTCTTTGTCAGCTGAAGAACAATTGCGCTGTTGCTCGCAAGTTTCTCATTGATGAATTTTTCTGCTTCAACTTCAAAATTCTCTACGGGAAGAATATGATTGACAAGTCCGAGCTCCTTTGCCTCATTTGCACGGAGCGTTTCCCCAGTTAATATGAGTTCCAGTGCCTTTTTGCTCCACATAAGTTTAGGAAAAATGGCAGCTGCTACTGGTGGGAATACACCAACCATGATCTCTGGTTGTCCAAATTTGGATTTTTCTGATGCAATAACTATATCACAGAATGTTGCAACTTCACATCCTCCCCCCAATGCTGCTCCATTGACAAGTGCAACTGTTGGAGCATTGATTTTGTGGAGATTAGTAAATATATCGTGGAAGGTTTGAATCATTTCCTTTACCTTTTCTTTTGTATGTTCTGACACATCTACACCTGCTGAAAATGCTTTACCGTTTGCATTTAGTACAAGAACCTTCAATTTTCGTTTCTGGAAATCCTTTAGTGCATTGTTGATTTCCTGCATCATCTCGATGTTGAGAATGTTTAAGGGCGGTTTGTTGAGGGTAATTCTACCAATCATATCCTTTTCTTCTACAATTATTGTCTTGTAGGTCATAGCATCATCTCTTAAAATCAAACTATATTAATGGTTGCCCTGCCAAGGATTTTACCAGCTTCGAGATCATGTATTGCGTTTTCCAATCTGTCTAATGTATATCCCTTGTTGGTTACTAATAAATTTAAATCAACTACATTGGCTTCTACTGCTTCCACAATTTCCTTCATTTCATTCATTGGGCATGCCCACGTTCCATTGATTGTCAAATACTTGTCCATGATTTTTTGGTTCAGGAACTCACGTACAGGTTTTGGAGGCCATCCAACCTGGATTATGGTTCGGTTTTTACTGGCCGTTTCGACTGCCAATGGAAATGTTTCATGAACACCAGAGCAGTCAAGCACACAGTCAACCTGGAATTTATCCTCTGCTAAATTGGAAGTAATATGTCTTGCTAATTCTGATATTGCTTTTGCCTTATCCTTCCCAGTAAGTTCATTTAATGCAATGTCTTTTTCCTCATAATATGTTCTTGAATTTACTGTATGTGTGGCACCAAGTTTTTTTGCAAACTCGAGTTTTTTGTCAAAAATATCTACAGCAACAACATTTTTGGCTTGGAAATATCGTGCAGCAAGATTGATGGTTGGACCTCCAACACCTCCAACACCAAAGACAACAATATTCTTTCCTCGTAGCCAATGGCTCGTACGGTTAAATAACTTGTTTGGGTTTGACGTGTGCTGGAGGATATGCACAGGAATAGACCTGCTTTTTAATGCATGAAATGGTGTTGAGACGGCATCTGGAATGATGCATGCTTCATCTAAAGGCACACTTTCATCGATTTTAAATGTGTATTTTGATGGAACAGCGATTAACTCTGCATCACCACCGTGCACACCATGCCCGATAAACACTGATTTTTTACATCTATTTGTCAGTCCCTCTTTACATGAACTACATGTCTCATTTTCACATCCCGGATAAACAGGTGGAATAATTACATGGTCACCAACATCTAATCCTGTAGCAGATGTGCCAAGGTCCTCAACTACACCAGCAATTTCATGTCCTATGATTAGCGGCGGTTTGAATGGAACAAAACCGCGGTAAAGACTGCGATCTGTGCTACATAACCCCGTGTGTTTTGATTTTATAAGTACATCTGATGACCCCATGACAGGATCGTCAAAATCAGAAACAATATTCAACTCTTCTTTTCCATATAGAACTGCAGCTTTCATACCTCGCCCTCTGTGTCGGTGAAATTATAAAGAGGTATATAATCTTATTTGTTTAGCTTGAATGATTCTAGTGTGTAGGGACAGGAGATATGTCCCTCCTATGATTTCATGCAAAGGATTTCTTCTAATTTAAGGCTTTTGACAAGGTGATTATACCATTCAACATCTCTTTGCCCGGAGTATCTTTCCTCAGGGTAGGTATCGATAGCAG
>JAUXAU010000113.1 GCA_030619765.1 Thermoplasmatota archaeon | reverse complement strand
TGATGAATCCGATGGTATTACACCGGATGCACAGGCTTGTCTACGTGTTCCTATGGAAAAAACACCGAATGTACGTTTTATTCTCTCATGTAACCATCTTTCGAAGATCATAGAGGAAATAGTGTCGCGGTGTACGGTTTATGAGTTTAAACCTATTGACAAAGCAGATATTGTGAAACGGTTACAATACATAGTCAATAGAGAGTGTTTGGCAATAGATGTACAACAGTTGGAGATATTAGCAGAGATGTGCAAAGGGGATTTGAGAAAGGCAATTAACAATCTGCAAATGGGTAACATACCAGGCAAAACAGATAAGCAAACGTTTAGTATAGATATAGGGTAAAAAATGACGATAGCATATCAAAATAAATTGTATTAAGAAGAACATATACAAACAAGGTTTAAAATTGGTGATGAAAATGGAATTAAGAGAAATCGTAAAAAAATCTGAATATAGGGATATATTGAAAAAGGCTGTTAAAGTAGAACAAAGCAGAGAATGGGAGCGCGATACCGATGGTTGGTCCTATAGTGATCTACCGGCTGATCCGTTGAAGTTAAACAAATTGGTGCAAAAAGGCGTTGTCGCAATAAAGCTTAGCACCAATAGTGGGACATGGTATAGACTGGTAAGCATGGAGGAGACAAAGAATGCATTGGATCATCTAGAGGATGCTACCAGGGAAAATGAAGAGGCATTTAAGAAGAAGATATCACTGTTGACAATAACAGATGAGGATATCGCTGAGTTTAAACAGATTTTACAGCAGCACGATGGTCTTGACTACTGGCATCAGTACATCAACCCGAAACTAGAGAACATGGAGATCGAGAAAAAAGCTACACTGATATCCCTTGCATCCCCTCGAGATAGATTTGGTGACCGTGGTCGAATACACGTCTTATTGTGGGGGGATCCAGCTACCGGTAAATCGACGCTTGTTCGATGGGTGAAAGAGAAAATGGGCATGTCTTTGGTATCACATAGGTCTACTGATGTTGGTTTGACTGGTGATATGACAGGTGAAGAGATCACTATGGGTGCATTGCCTATCAACCATGGTAAACATCTCATTATCGAAGAATTGGATAAATTCAAAGGACATGACCGGGCAGGGTTGCTAGAGTGTATGGAAGACGGTGAGGTTACTCTCACCGGTGGTGGTAAACAGGCTACGTTCCCATCGGAGACAACAACCGTATGCACTGCTAACCGTATTGAGGGTTTTACACCTGAGTTGATCTCGCGTTTTGATTTCAGCATCGAGTGTCGCATACCAAATAAGGAGAAAGGTATGCAGATTATGACGAAGATAGTCGACGGTTGGTTTAGGGAAAAAGGCGAATATGATGGTATAAAGCTCCGTAAGTTTTTGACGTGGATACGTGACTATGAACCTATGATATCCGATGATGTCCGTGATAAGATTGCGAAACTGTTGTCCCAGTATATCAACAAGAGGAACGTTAAGGAGATTGACCCGCGGCAGTATGAACGTTTTATGCGTATCGGCATTGCCATTGCCCGTCTTAACCATCGTGAATTAAAATTGGACGATGTTATCCGAGCAATAGAGTTAACGAATGGTGATGTCATTATCAACAAAGTTGAAGAATAAAAACTTATTTTTTGAACCTTTAAGGTTAATGCTTATTAAATCTTAGACGTCATTTCGCCTAACGTGCCGCACACAGCCGAAGCTGCCGAGAAAAGCAAGGCAATTTGGGCATAAGGGCGAATAGTCCCAAGGCCGGCTATGTGCCGTCGTACGAAGTTTTAGCGCCCCGCATATAGGATTAAATATTTTAATATGTCCATATTTTTCCATCGTGAATAACATTAGGAATTTTTATATTTTCATGTTGTACTTTAGGAAGAATTGCAAAAATTAATCTTAATGTCTTTACAGAAGTATATGCTTTTTTCATTAATTCTCTCTGTTGATGAATATATTTTTGATCAAATTCATCATTTTTAATAGCATGTGCAGGTTTTTGTCTTAATTTTCTAATTTTTTTAAAAGTACTTATCATTTCAAATAGGACATGCTCATCATTTAGCTTAACAAACTTTTTTAACCAATCTTCCAAAACAGAAATTGTACCTTTTTGTGTAACAATTACTTTATCATCATCTCGAGTTGTTTCATTTTCATATGGCACTTCATTTAAAAAAAATGATTTATTTATATTATCAGAAATCATTTTGTCTAGTAACAAACAAAAATCGTTGAACTCTGATAGAGTGGGCCTAACTAAAAAAGAAAAATTTCTTGGCTTTTCTTCATCTGCAAAATCTTTATGAAAGAAATTAGGCCTTTTCATAACTTGTGACATATTATTAATAATTTTTAATTCTTCAATAAATGCATTAAAAATGGAAATTCCTTCACCCCAATCACCCAAAATCGCATTTCTATAGTAATCTGGATGTAGTTTATAATCACCTGATAGTTCATTCGCCTTCCAAATCTGTTGATGTTCTGGACTTAACCTTGATAGATATACAACAAAAACTGCAACTGCTCGATTTAAGTTATCATCATAACTAAAACCAAATGTTTCTAAAAGTACTTGGTCACTTTTAGGCATTTCATCAGATTCATAGTGCTTATCTGTTACAGAAATCCAACCTCTAATATCATCATTTTTATAATAATAACGTGGATCATTTCGATAATATTCAAGAATAGATAGGCCAAATGATCTATAATCCAGTTGAGGAGCGCCTAGAGCTAACTCTAATGTGTAAGGTCTATCAGAATAATCTTCAATATTAACGACAGTTGATAAATGTGATTTATTTGGATAAATACAAGAGTCATGTATTTTATTAGTTTTTAACTTTTTTATTTGAACATCAGTAGGTTCGCTTTTAAATGCTTTAATGTGGGGATTTGGATGAATATCTCCAAACACTACGGAAATTAATTCTTTTTCTAATAATATTTCTAAAATTTTGGTTAGTTCTCCTTCGTCATACTCTTCTTTCATAGTACAGAAAGGTATACCATTAAAATCACGGGATGTGAGATAAAAATCAGTAATTTTATAGAGTATTTTCTTAGCTTTTTCGTTCATCATGATTTCATTCATCCCATTTGTATATTTTTTACTTAGTTATACGTAATTTGTCTACAGTTTTTTATTTCTTTGATATAACAATTTGAGAATCCCAACACTCCTCTGCATACCTAGAGGTAAGATGTCCCATTTAATTTTACTTCCAGATAATTTTTTGAGACTAACTAATAAAGAATTGCAATCTAAGAATATATTCTGAATAGATACATTGGTCATTAAAGGTAAGCCTCGGTATTTATATTTCGGTCGTTTCTTCGAACGATGGTAATGCGTATGTCTATTTCTCAATATTCGGAGTTCATCCATTATTTCTCTTTGTTCTCTTGTTATCAGTCCTTTCCTAAATAGCCATTCAAATTTGGACTTGAAACTGGAGAATCCTTCTTCTATTTCTTTTAGCAATCTTACCTCTTTTTTTGAAGGTTTATTTTTAACTTTATTTCTAATAATAATTTCAATCTCATTTTCTAGTGCATTTACAAGGTTGATTAGGATCCCCCTCATTTGGACTTCATCTGGATCCACAGGTAAAACTCTTCTATTTAAGTAATCATTCAAATAAAGCAACTTTTAGATGATAATTGGATGGAAGAATCAACAGTTCCTTTTATTGAAAAGGATGAAAATGTAGATAAGAGAGCAGGTCAAAGGAAATATTATCAAGCTAAAATTGATCCAATTATCAATTTCATTGAAACTATCGATATTAAGCTATTAGATGAAAATGACTTATATTCTCTAAGGATGATAGTAGGATCTCGTCCTTTTAGATATCTTGTTGAAAAGAATATCCCTGAGAATTTTAAAGAGATTCCTATAAATGCAATAGATTTCATTCTTACTTTTGTAGACTATCTCTTTGTTATATCTGAACAAACTGAAATGTTTAAAAAACTACAACCCGGATCAAGAAAAATTGGAGATTATGAAAAAGCTATAGAGGATCTTAAAAGTAATAAAAAATTCATCGAGAAAACCCCGGAAATCCTCGAATTACTATACAATCAAACAAATGTACCGGATCCTGTGAAAGAAAATCTTCCCTATCTTTTTGTTATTCCTAGAAAATTAGCATTTAATCATCCTGGTTTCAGTGATTTTGGTAGACAATTCAACAGTGTAAATGCAATATCAATTGAAATCTCAAATTTATTGAAAACTTGAATTTCTGAATACTGTATACTGATTTCTGCGTTACTTAATAATCCTTAATATTATGCAGATTCGCTTAAATCTGAACGATCTCTCCAAAAATTTTGATATTCATAAAAAATATCTTTAAAAATATCGTGTGATCCATTTTGTAATCGCCTTAATATATTACAACCTTCATAGTAATTTCTTTGAGTAATTCGATTAAACATTTGACAGTTGTTTGGAATTCCTGTTATGCTCTCTTCAATAAAAAATGCACAAGCTTCTGAATAACTAAAATACCGATCGCCAGTTCTCGGTACATCACCAATAATTTCATCAAAACATCTATCAAAACACCAATGCCCTAATTCATGGCTAAGAACCTGACAAGACGATTTATTACTTGGAAGGGGTTGAGTTAAAAGTATTTTCTTTTTCTTACTAAACGTATAACCTGCAATTCTGTTACATTCATTGGTGCTTCCATCTGACCAGTAAACAATAAAATCCGGCGTTTCTGTATTGGATTCGATTAAAATAATATCATCATTACTAGGTGTTGGAAAGTTTCCATGTTGGAAAGATGAATTCCAAATACTTCTAACTTGATTTATTACATTACTTACATTACAAGAATTATTTGCTCTTCCATTATATGTTGGTCCAATAGGGTCCCAGTTATTTATTTGGTTACCTTGAATATCACGAATATTACACAATCGATAACCTCCTATTTTCAAATCTTTTTCCTAAATAAATAGCTTCTTATATCATTTTCTTGTTTTCAAAAATTAATGAAATCAAAAGATAATGACAAAGACAAAATTACTTTAGAATCAATTGATAAAAGATTAGAGACTATAGAAAAAAAATTAAAGCTTCTTCCAGATAAGAGAGAAACTGAAAGATATTTTATTTCAAATCTTCTGTATTCTTTTGCACTTGTTATGTTTGCTGTCACAATACCTCTTATTATCCAGTTTTTGGATTCTTCAAAAGAGTTCTTAGGATTTATAATTATTATTTATATTTTCTTTTGTTTTGTATTTTTCTTCCTAGCTAGAAAATTTTTACCTAAACAAAAGAAGTAGATGATCGGGATTAATCTAATTTTAGTTAATTGGCGATATTTACATCGTCTATTGACGAATTGTTTAAATAGTGCTCGAAAGATACGAGCCAAAACCTCGTATGATACGAGCAATGCTCGGCGAGGATTTCACTGATTTTGAGATCTCCCGAGCCTTACATGTAGCTCAATCTACTGTCTCTAATTTTAGAAACAAAGATCAAAACGATGTTGAAAAAATTGATACGGAACCTCCTCTAGAATCTGAAAAGAAAGAAATGGACAACGTAACTACAAATCTAAAAAGAATCCCGAAGAAAAATCAGAGAGAGTCTAACGATCTGGATCGTAATTCCTCTGTCACAGATTCTTCTGGGCAAAACAACTGTTTTTCAATCCCTTTTTATCCTCCCACAAAAACAGGTTTTTTATCTCTTATATTTTATTGTTTCCAATATTTCCCTTCCAAAATCTGTCAATCTGTACAGTTTTATATTTTTACTGCCGCTCATTTTTTCAACGATGTTAAGAGCTATAAGCGACTCGTCTGGGCTATAACGAGATCTCATACCTCTTATAGCACCTATTACATTGGTCGGTGTTGTTTTAACATTATATGCAATCTCGGAGGTATAACTTCCGCTCGGACTAATATCGAAAAGATACTCTGCAATCTTTTTCCTAACATTACTTCTCCTTAGTGACCGAATAACAATAGGTCTCAGTATATCTAGGGAAGTAAATGTCTCATCGCCTTCTTGCATCCAATCCCTTTGCCAAAAATGAATGATTTTTCCAGTTAATAAATATAGTAATCCTTGTGGATAATCATCTGCATATGCACCTGCATATTAAAACAAATCATTTCTAAATATCTTCCTATCTTCCCCAAAAACCCAAGGATTGGTTTTTTAAAGAAAAATATACTATGAAATTGGCTGTGGTATTGTAGAAGCATCGAATTCAGATGGTAACTCCCTTTTGGTCGCAAATTGGTACAAGGCTGCAACATAGACTCCATTGGTCGCAGAGGCTACTGCACCGAGTATTATCCAGTAGATGAATGCTGTGAAAAAACCGATGACAATAGCGTAGATGTTCGTCATAACGACTCCCAGAAAAATGGGAATTAAACCTAAGAGTCCCAATAAACCAAAAATAATGCCAAATCCAAATGATCCAATGAACGTTTCTCCCCAGGTACGCTTGAAAATATCTGCGCTTCTCTTTATC
>JAUXAU010000017.1 GCA_030619765.1 Thermoplasmatota archaeon | reverse complement strand
TGTATATCCTTTACGGATAATAAAAACTTCATTCTGGCATCCCATCCACTGGATGGGAAGGGTGGGTGGAGGTTTAAATAGGATATGGCATATCCTACTTAATTGAATAAAAAATCTAATGTGACAAAGTCAAGTTAATTATTCTTATGTTAAACCAAGAACTTCCTGATCAGGATAAACAACTATGCCTTTGTCAGTAATCTGCATAGCAACAATCTTTTTCTGATGTTTTGCACCCCTCAGCTTCAACACCTCTATACCATTCTCCCTAACATTCCCCGTCCTAACACTATACAAAACAACCACACCGTCACCCAGAAATTCTTCTACTCCCGTGGGACTGAATTTTGTCGGCATCTGATCTGTTTCTGTAATCAAAAAGGAGGTAGCACCAATGTCTTCAAAGGCTCTGAAAAGCTGCTCGATGTAAATCCTGTAACTATCTTCTCTTGAGATGAAAACAGATGCAACAGCAGTTAACGAATCAATAATAATTATATCTGGAGTAAAATCTTGTGGCAATATTAATGCCTTAGCCTCTATCATTAGCTCGCCTTTCGCTTCTGCAAGTAATGCCTCAACATTCCTTGTGATTTCGAAAGGGTTAAGCCTCTGGATGAACAGATTTCCTTTGTCCTCAAGTTTCTTAGGATCCCAGTTGAATTCACGCATATGACTTTCTAGTTTCTCCTGACTTTCTTCAAAGCTCATATAAAGACATTTTTTACCTTCAGACGCAAGATTGTTACATATTTGCAGGCACATAATGGTTTTACCAGTACCTGTTCCACCTGCAATAATCATAGCATTTCCCTTAGGAATCCCTTTTTCAAATAAAGCATCAAATCCAGGAATACCAGTTAAAACATATTCTTTTGTTCCTCGTTTTAAAACCTGTGTTTCCTGTTCTTGAACCTTACCATCTTTTAGTTTCTTATCTACTTCTGCTTTGATTTTATCTAGATTTATACGTTGCTTACTCTCTTTAGCTGACATTATATAACTTACCTATTCAGTAGTGTAGTTTTATTACCAATTTTTTTCTAACTTCTAAATTTGTAACATCTATTACTTTAAAAATTCTATTGTCATAAATTTTATATTCGTTTATGGGCAGAAGCTGCATAAAGATATTTTTGAATTAGTTTATAGGAGTTAGATATATGAAAAAGAAAAAGTTAGAAAAGGAGCAAAATAAAAAATTTTGGATATATCTTTTTCTCTTACATAAACCATCAACGGGATAAACAATCTAACATCTAATATGTAAAATTCAACTATCGATATTTTCAAGGGATGATCTTACTGCTAAAGCTTCAAGTGCTTCAGGAAGAGCGCAGCAAGCATATACCGTTCTAATGGTATAACCCATTTTTTCAGCAGATTTAAGCGTATTTTTTGAAGGTATTTCCATCCGGTTCACACCAGCTTGCAAAGCAGCTAGTTCTATTTCCTCCCTCTTTTCTAAACGTGGTCTTATACAGCCGAGAGAGACATCTTTGTCTGGAAACATTTCTTTTACTTTTTTTACAACAACTGAGATATCATCAGGATATGGAATCTTACAATTTTCCAAAACTGTTCCTTTAGTGGGTCTAAATATTATCATAACTAATAAAGATGGATTGCAGAACTCTTTTATGATTTTCAATGCGTTAAATTCTCCATTTAACTTTCCATAGTGAAGTCCAATACAAATATGTGGAACAATATATGGCATACCTGCAGATTCCAGATTTTGTAGTGTACTCATGTAGGATTTGGTAGTTGCGTTAAAATCAAAAATCTCCTTTATTGTCTCGTCTGATCCTACTACTTCCACAGAAGCAATATCAATTCCTGCACTCACTATATTTTCAGCTAGTGCTTTATCTACAAAACCAGTATGCAGTTTTATTATAAGATTTGTTTCTTTTTTAACTTGTTTTACTACAGGCAGTAGCTTTTTTAGATTCAACATCTCCCCGTTTTTATTGCAACCTCCACTCAACAAAAAGCCTACAATGTCGTTATCAGCGAGTTGTCTACATGTTTCCAAAAATTTCTCAGGTTTTGTAAGGCTCTGCATATCATTTAGATATGTGTGATTGCAATGTTTGCAATGCAGTGAACAACTATTACCAGACATTGAAATGGAAGGGAATTTTGGCCAGACGTAATAGCTGCGGAATATTTTATCCATCTTTATGAGCCTCTGTTTTTCTGTTGATTATTTGAGTGATTTCTTTATCAGAAAGATGACCGTTTCTTTCCCCAAGTTGTTTCACCTGCGAAACAATATCTATAAGCAGTTCCTCATCTGCATCTATACCCTGATCATCTAATATTTGTCTTATTATATGTTTTCCAGTATGTTTACCAAGAACGAGATTTCTTTTATTACCAACAAGTTCCGGTGGTATGGATTCATATGTTCGAGGGTTCTCGAGTATTGCAGCAACATGAATTCCTGATTCATGTGTAAAAGCATTGCTACCTATCAAGGGATGCGTCTTTGGAATGGGCAGTCCCGTGAACTTCGAAACCATTTCTGATACTTCCCAAAGTTTAGTTGTATCGATTCCTAAGTCTTTTTTATACAAAACTTTTAGGGAAATAACTAGTTGTTCAAGGGGGACATTACCTGCTCGCTCTCCCCAGCCGTTAATAGTTGTGCACACATGGGTAGCGCCAGAACTGAGTGCTGTAATTGCATTAATCAAACCTAATCCAAAATCATTATGTATATGTGCAGAGAAAGGCGTAGAAACTAGCTTTCGCATATGAGAGAAAAGATATCTTATCGTCTGGGGTGTAGCACAACCAACAGTATCTGTAAATCCAATGCGTTTCGCACCTGTTTCATTTGCCAATGTTATAAGTTCTTCTAAGAACGTTAGGCGCGTTCTTGTACTATCTTCAGTGCTAAAACTTGGTACTATCCCATGGTCTTTTGCATACTCGATAGATTCTACAACCTTATTCTTGATTTCTTGTTCTGAACAATGTAGCTTATATTTCAAATGTAACGGAGATGAAGCAATGAACAGTAACACAAGATCTGCATCAGAGCGTATTGCTGCATCTATATCCTCTTTTTTTAACCTGGAGAGCACTAGAATTTTTGCATTAAGTCCATCATTTGCAATTGTTTTTACTGCTTCTACCTCAGTTTTAGATACAGCAGGAAACCCTGCTTCAATCTCAGGAATGCCTATTTCATCTAGTTTTCTGGCTAGTGCTAGTTTCTGTTCTGGAGAAAAAGAGATTCCAGGCATCTGCTCTCCATCACGGAGTGTACTATCATAGATTACTATATTATCAGGCAGGCTAAAATCTTTTAGTACTTCTGGCAACGTATTATATGGACTTACTTCGACATCATCCATGGTATCACTAAACCTCAATTTCTTTTTCTTCAACTAATTTGGCTTTGCCTCCAACCCGTACTACATCACTTTCTATTTCTACAAAAACTCTTCCAGGCCGACCGATAATATCACCTTGTTCACATACAAGTTTTTTCTCTTTAATTATACCATTTTTTACTAGATAGCTAGAAACTGCTCCATTGGCTGTTCCAGTTACAGGATCCTCATTTATACCATAACAAGGAGCGAAATTTCTTGCATGATAGGTAGAGGTTTTTTCTATTGTTTCAAATGTAAATACGTGGAAGCTTCCAAGTTCATTCTTTATACATATCTTTTTTATGTGATTAAAATTTGGCTTCATTGCTTGTAATGTATCAAATGATTTAATGCAAACAGGTAATGTAAAAAGACCAGTAGAAACAATTTGTTTTGGTAAGGATTCATCAATTTCATTTCTTTTTATATTCAAAGACTTGGCGATTTCTTCCATAGTTAACTGTATATCTTTTAATACTGGTCTGGCCTGCGTCATCATGACTTTTTCACATGTACTGTCTTTAAAATATACATTCACAGGCAAAATCCCAGCTTTTGTTTCTTGGGTTATTGAGACTTTCTCTTTCTTTTGAGGGAATGTACCTTCTTTGGCCATGGTAAAAAATGTAGCAATAGTAGCGTGTCCACAAAGATCAACTTCAAGTTCGGGTGAAAAAAATCTTACTTTAAAATCTGCTTTACTACTTGGGAATACAAAGGCAGTTTCTGAAACAGCCAATTTTTTTGATATATATTTCATTTGTTTTTCTGTTAGCTGTGGTGGACTTGTTGCGACACCTGCGGGATTCCCGCCATGTATTAACTCTGTAAATGCATTGACTTTTTTGACTTTCATATTTTCATCTCATAAAATTCCACGCGTCATTAAGATATCTTTCTTTCATTAGTTTATCTATCAAACTATTTTCATATGTAGAAAATGAAGTTTTTTCAATATTGATACCAAAGTACATTTCAAATTCTTTTTTCAACCCTTCTTTGATATCTCTCATAGAAGGTGCATAACCGATTTCCTTGCAAATAGTTGATGCCTTTGAATTTTTAGATTTTTTAAGCACTGTGTACATTAACTCCAAATTGGTATCAAGAAGGAGGGTACCATGAATAAGTACTATGTTATCTTTTTTTATTTGAGCCGAACCTGAAATTTTTTTTCCGTTGAGAAGAATGTCATTTGGCGGCTTGTAGACAGTATCTATATCAAATCTTTCTAATGTATTTACAATGGACTTACAAACATTTTCAAATATATCCTGAGATGATTTTAACTCCTCACCTTCCCTGTTAAATACCAAACTGTAAATGAGACACTGCTTATCAGTATATATTGTACCTCCACCTGTTGTTCTCCTTACTATTTTCACATTGTTTTTTAAACATTCATCCAGGTTGATATCCTCATGTATTTTTCTCGATCTGCCGATGGATACCGCTGCAGGGTTTCTTCTATAGAAATGAAGGGTATTTTCAACCTTCTTTTCTTTTCTTGCTTGAGATATTGCCTCATCTGCTGCAGTGACATAAAAAGGATCCGCGATGTCTGTGTCTATTAACCTCCAGCCCATTGAAAACCCCTAATAACTAAAAAGTTAAATATTGTTTTGTATATGTTATCCCACTCACAGTATAAGGTGGTTTAGGAGAGTTTAGAAAAGCTACGATTGTTAGGAGGGATAGATTTAACTAAAAAAAACCACGTTATCTCTACAATCATTGTTACTATGATCTTCTTTGCAATGTATGTCAATTGCTTCACGATTAATGCACAAGATTTTTTAGAGATAACGGGACCTGTAGATGCTTTTGAGGGAGAGGAAGTAGAATTTACTGTAACACTTGATGGAGAGCCAATACAAGCAAAAGTAATCTTCGGAAATTCATTATTTGTAAACTGGACAAATAGCTCCACGGGGATAATCAGATTTACAATGCCTCCAGCTCCAATTGAAGATAAAGAATATGTAGTAAAAGCCGAAGTTCTTGGAGGGCTAAATGCCAGTCATTCTATTCTTGTGAAAAATAGAACTGGAATCTTAAAAATTGAACTTTCAACAGATCATATAATTGAGACGGAGGAATTTAATGTAACTGTCAAGGACAGAGATGAGCCTGTAATAGGAGCTAATGTATGGTTTAATTCTGCTAAGTATGTTACTGATTCTGAAGGCAATGTAACTCTTACTGCACCCGACGTTCTGATAACCACCAACCATGGAATCAGTGTAAACAAAACAGGCCATAAGACAAATTCAACAATGATAACGATAAATGAAGTGGATCGGGGAATGAAACTGATGGAAGTTATTCATCCATCTATAGTCGAGCCAGGTGAAGCAAATATTGAAGTAAATGTCATTGGTAAATACGGTAATTTAGAAAATGTTACCATAGAAATTTATTATGAAAATTCAAAATATTCTGAATATAAAACTGATAGTGAAGGAAGAGCCTACATACACGCCCCTTCAATTAATAATGACAACTATTTTTCACTCTATGTTAGTAAAGATGGATATAGCACGTATAATGCTGAGAAGGAAATAACATTAAGCTTATTTGCCCGCGATCTGGGCTCTGATCTAGAAATTACATTAACTCCATCTGAAGTATATGAAGGCGACTTAGTTACAGCTGAGGTTACTGACGATATAGGTTCTAGTGTTGAAGGGGTGACCATCTGGAAAGGATCTTTAGAACTAGATGAATCCACGGATTCAAAGGGAAGAGCAGAATTCATTACTCCTTCTGTCTTCATGGACAGAGAACATTACATCTATGCGATTAAAAAAGGATATAATTTTGCAGAGGGCAAGATTACTATAAGAGATAGAAGTTCTAATCTAGAAAAGTTGACTATTGAAATTGAAACTGTTATTAATGAATCAGACGTTTTTTATGCGACAATAAAAGATGAGAGCAACATTCCTTTAGAAGAGGTAAGTACAACATTTAATTCAGAAGAAAAACTAACGAATGAAAATGGCACTGCCTCCTTCACAGCACCAAATGTAACTATTGATACATTTTACTCCATAGAGTGTAGTAAATATGGATACCTTCCTTCATCCACATCGATAGAGGTTATAAATTTGGGTGGTGATGTAACTTCTAGAACAATCCAGATATGTATTGCGCCATATGTTATGGAGAGCGAAGAATTTACCGTAACTATAAGAGATGATCAAGGCAATTTATTATCTGGTGCACAAGTTACGTTTATGGACATCAGTCTGTACACAGATTTTAAAGGTACGGTAATGTTTACTGCACCTGATATTAATTGGGATAGAATTCAAGAGATTCTTGTTACAAAATTTGCTTACGAATCAACATCTGCAGAAATAACAATAAGAAACAATGAGGAGTTTCAATATTGGTATCTTGTATTAGTAATAATAATAATTCTGATAATAGGGTTTATTGCGTTTTTTAAATACGGACGTATAGTTTAGATTAAAAGGTAAGTTACTAATCTAGAAAATAAGCAATCAATTTCATATAAACTATGATAGGATATTCCTGTTTTTATTTTATACCAAACATTTAAATCTGATTATCTGATTACAATTCATATATATTGGAGGATAAAAAATGAAAAAGAAAATAATAGGTATATTTATCTGTACGCTGTTAATTGCAACTGCTGTATTACCAGTAGCGGGAACCATAGAAAGTAGTAATATACAGAAGGTGAATCCTAAGAGAGATTTGCTGTTGCAACCACCTGAAACATGGAATAAAACATTCGGCGTAATCACGGCAGATAATGGTTATTTCGTGCAACAGACCACTGATGGAGGTTACATCGTTGTGGGCTCGACCTATTCCGGTGGAATTCCTGATGTCTATTTGATCAAAACTGATGCCAATGGAATCAAACAATGGGATACAACACCCTTTCCTGGGGGTATCGGTTATTGTGTTCAGCAGACTACTGATGGTGGCTACATCATAACGGGCTCGACCTTCGGGATCAGTGATGCCTTGTTAGTTAAGACAGATGCAAATGGCGTTGAACAATGGAATACAACCTTTGGTGCGGCTAAATATGATGCTGGCTATTCCGTTCGGCAGACAACAGACGGAGGGTACATCATAGCAGGCGCATACACTTACGTTCCTCCACCAGGAGACTATGATGCCTGGTTGATCAAGACTGATGCTAACGGGGTTCAACAATGGGATCAAAAATTTGGTGGTACTTTTTCAGATTATGCCTATTCCGTACAGCAGACAAGTGATGGTGGCTACATTCTTGCAGGCTCAAGTAATCCTACTAATACTAACGACGAATTCTATTTAATCAAGACTGATGCGTCTGGAAATTCGGTGTGGACAAAAACCTATGGAGGAACAAACAACGATGTAGGCCAATCAGTTCAGCAGACTAGTGACGGAGGTTACATTGTAGCGGGATGGACTGAATCCTTTGGTGCGGGACTCGCTGATGTTTATTTGATTAAGACTGATGCAAGTGGGAACACTGCATGGACGAAGACATATGGGGGGACAAATTACGATGATAGCCGATCTGTCTGGCAAACCTCAGATGGAGGGTACGTCGTTGCAGGCTCAACCCTCTCTTTCGGAGCGGGATTCAGTGATGTTTACCTGATTAAAACCGATACAGCTGGCAATGAGCAGTGGAATGAAACCTTTGGCGGAGTACAAAGTGACCATGGTTATTGGGCCCAGGAAACCACTGATGGTGGCTACATCATCGTAGGAGATACAAGCTCTTATGGTGCAGGTTCTTCTGATGTTTGGTTAATAAAAATTGGAGGAGGAGGGCCCACATTAAAATCCACATTCCTTCTAGGATTAATTACCAATCTCAACACGGGTGGAACGCAATCCACATTTGATTCAGTTGTCCTATTGTATATACAGTTCAATCCATTCAAATTTGGAATATATACCTCTGGCGAGACGGTAACGGTATCAAATCAGTACAGTGGAATCTTAACCCAAAGTTTTGCAATTGGATTTTTCAACACTGATATCTAAAAAATCTCTCTTTTTTTCTTTTTTAATTTCATATTATAATTTATAAGAATTCAAACAACGTCTCCTTGTGTTAGTTAAAGTAACAACTATTATCTACATTACATGAATGCTTAGTTTGTTTGCATAATTCTTTACCTGCATATATTCTCCTTTTGATAGAGGCCTTGCTATATCCTCGTATTCACAAGCATGATATTCTGGTTTATACTGAGCCATCACATTCACAGCAACTTCAGGTACATTTTTACAAATCCATTGTAAAATCGGCTCAGAACAGCACTTTACATGATTTGGTATAACAAGATGTCGTATGATTATTTCTCCTTGTTTGTATGCTATTTTATGGTTTCTTTTAACTATCTTAGTGTAGCTGTCAACCTTAGACAATCTTTTAGCGCAGTCATCGTCCCCATATTTAAAATCAGTAAGATAGACATCGATTATTCCATGTAATAATTTCATGGTTTCCTCAGAACAATACATATTTGAGTTCCATACCTGAGGTATGTTTTCTTTACATTCTTTTAAGACTTTGAGGATATAGGCTAGATTTGATGTTGGATCTCCTCCAACCCAGTTAACATTTCTTGCTCCTTCATTTTTTCTTTTGCTAATTGCAGTCGCAAGTATCTCTGGCTTTACATACAAACCACAGACTTGCTGGCTAATATCCCAGTTCTGACAAAAAACACAGTGAAAGGTACAACCAGAGAAAAATACAGTATAGGACGGAACAAGAACATTTTCTTCTCCATAATGCAGAAACTCAGAGGCAATTCTTGCTTCTTTTACTCCACAGTTTCCAGAAGTTTTTCTCCTGTCAATCCTACATCTTCGTTCGCATAAAATACAATCTTGAAATATACGGTTTGCAAGTTCAATTTTAAGGTCAAGAAGCGATATTTCTGGCTCCATGTCACTTACTTTCATTTTTTTGAGACAATTATCATGTTTTTTCCATAAGGTATCAGTTGTTTCAGTAATATCAAAAGCGACAGGAGTATTTTTACACTGAATATAGTGTGCGATTCCGTTTTCTTCCAAGATGTCAAAATAATTAGAGAGAATACTTCTGAAATCGCTCATGTTAGTTTGTATAACGTTGATACATTAAAAACTATTTTTACACATTTTATCTAGTTTTTAAATTGATCGATATCTATCTCCATCCCATCTCTTGCCGCAATTATTTTAACCCCAAGCTTTTCAGAAAGGTTCTCTGCAATCTCCCACGGCTTCATCTTGAGCATGGTCATACCAAAATGTGTGAGAATACTTACCTTTGGCTTGTTAACAGATATTATTTTTTCTGCATCTTTAAGAGAGAGGTGCTGAATCCCTTTTTTTTCTTTACATATATCATCATATAAGACAATGTTTATTATAAGGATATCACCTGTATAATGTGATTCAAGATTTTCAAAATATTTCGTATCTGTAATTACTGAAATAGAGCAATTTTTTCCCTGGATGTTTAAACCATAGGTTTCTACACCATGAATATGTTTTACCGGTGTGGAAAACGAGATATTGCCTAGCATGTAGCTTTCTTTTTCTTTTAATATCTCAATTTTATCGACATGATCTCTAATATATTTTAAAATCACGGGATCTTCTTCTAATGCATCACTTGGGGCAAAAACAATGCCATTTTTCTTAAATCCTCCATTTGTCATAGCTTCTATCATAACATTGATGTCATTTGAATGATCGATATGACGATGTGTCAGTATTATGCCATCTAAATCCCTGGGGTTTAATTTGGGTCTACTTGAAAGACATCGAACTAAGCAACCTGGACCTGGATCAATTAATATGTCTGTATCATCAAGAGTTAGCCACATACCTCCAGATGCACGTAACTGTTTCATGACGACGAAGCGTGCACCAGCCGTTCCCAAGAATTTAATTTTGTTCATGATTTCCCCGTTAATCTAGGTTCTGGCTTCATTTTTAAAGAAAATTATTAACAAGATGTACCATATATCTATTTATGAATCTTTTCGAATATACCTACGATTTGGTAAGGCAGATCCCTCAAGGAAAAATCTCTACATATGGAGCAGTAGCAAGGGCATTGGGCAACATAATAGCTTCAAGAGCAGTTGGACATATGATGAATCAAAATCCTGATGCAGACGATATGCCTTGTTATAAAATCGTACATTCCGATGGTAGACTTGGCGGGTTTGGATTAGGAATAGTTGATAAAATCAGAAGGTTAAAAGAAGATAACATTTTTGTAAAAGACGGTAAAATCTTTGATTTTGAAAATGTGTTATTTGAGGATTTTAAAACAGATTATCCTTTGAAAAAATTACGACAGGAACAAATTGAATTGAGTAAAAAAGTAAAGACAGAAGACGATTTTAACAAAATAGAAACTATTGCTGGTATTGATGTAGCTTACCCCAAGAATGAATTTGATAATGCCTGCGGTGCATGTGTTATAATAGATTATAAAACAAAGAAGGTTATCGAAGAAAAAACGGTTTTTGCTAAAGCAGATTTCCCATATATCTCAACATATCTTTTTTACAGAGAGTTTCCTATTGTAAAAAAACTTGTGGCGAATTTAGATTCTAACCCTTCGGTAATTATGTTTGATGGGAATGGAACTCTACATCCCTATGGATCTGGTTTGGCATCCCATGCAGGATTATTGTTAGACAACCCAAGTATAGGGGTTGCTAAAAGTCTATTATATGGGGAAGTTGAAGAAAATGCTGTTAAAATAAATAATGAAAAGAGAGGCTATGCTTTAATTACAAAAAGAGCTAAAAAACCAATTTATATCTCTCCAGGACACAGAATTTCTCTTAAGACCTGTGTTAGTGTTGTAAGGCATCTATGCAGTTACAAAATTCCTGAACCTTTAAGAATAGCACACACTCTTTCCAAGAAAAGTTTAATCAAGAGCAGATAATTCTTTACTAGATATTACAGGGATTCCTTTATTTTGGAACCACTTTTTATATTCTGTTACTTGGGATTTTTTGAGTGCTTTTTTATGGATATATGCTGCCTTTACATTTGGTGTTGCATCCAGTGCTTTTTCAAACATTTCACTGTCGATATTACCTGCCTTTATCTGATATGAAGGAATCATGTGACCAAAGGCAGCTTTTTTTTCAAATACTACATCAGTAAATCGTGGTGCATAGTGTCCACCTCCTATTCCTAATAACACTGGAATGTCATCTGAAAAATCCTCTTCATAATAATATTCCCCTAGTAATTCAAGTATTGATTGTGCTATTATTTTTGCAGGTTCTTTTTTGTTCCATTCGTTCTCTGTGCTTCCTACTTCAGCAAAAAGTGTGGGAGTTTCAATATAGGGGCCATGATGGGTAACTTCGTAACAGACTTGATAGGTAAGATCCGTTGATTGCAAATTCTTTTTAATGAGTCTTAAAAGATGGGTCATTAACCTAGGAGCAGACTTTACTAATATTTTTGGTTTTCCTCCAAACTGTGCTTCTCCATAGTTGCCTATGGGGTGTACAGTGAGTGTCGGCCTCCCCATTTCACTTCTGTGTCTCGATATAAAAATTGCCTGTTTTGGTTTAATTCCTAGTTTGTTATCGATTTCTTTG
This sequence comes from Thermoplasmatota archaeon, assembly GCA_030619765.1. Lineage (GTDB taxonomy): Archaea > Thermoplasmatota > E2 > DHVEG-1 > DHVEG-1 > JAGLML01. The sequence continues at coordinate 32,034 of JAUXAU010000017.1, read as the reverse complement.
TCAAGATTTTCATGTCTTATTTTTCTATCTCTTATCGTAATAATTACAATATCTTTCATCGTAGAATGTCTGTATACCGGCAAATTATCGAATGATTCTATTTCATTCCATGATGATTGCTCCAAAAGATTTTTTTTAATGTTTGTACTTGCCGGATCTTCTGCGGAAGAAACAATTACAACAGTCATGTAATTGTTTGAAACAAAAGCTATGTTTTTTTAATTTACTACAAAATTAGCGTTTTTCTTCTACCATTTTCTTAAGTTTATCTAAATGTACAATAAAACGGATTCTGTCGTTAATTGTGCAAACCTTAGCAATAAATTTTATTTCGTTCGCTTCTTCTTCACTTGACAACAGTCCAATTACTCGCATATGTTGGATGTTGATTTTCTGCTTATAAAGCCTTGTTGTACAACTGTTACCTATTTTATTTTAAAATATTTATAAATAAAAAATTGTATATTAAGTTATTAATTTGACTTTGATTTCACATGTTTTTTAGAGCCTTTCAGCCATCTAACACCTAAATAGCAGAATGGTGTGTCAAAAAGGGCAAATAAAACTTTGACTAACCAGTATGGGATTATAAGCATAAAAACATACTCCGGAGTAAACTTGGAATTCGCTATATCAAAAAAGGATGTCCTAGTTATACCATAAAAAGCGATAAACATAAACAAAGTCGTATCAATAAACGTACTAACAATGGTGCTCAAATTATTTCGCAACCATAGATATTTTCCTTTGGTTTTTTGCTTCCAAAAATTGAATGCCCAAATATCATGAAACTGTGCAATAAGGAAAGCAGTAATACTTGCAATAAAAATCCTTATGGTTGTCCCAAAAATAGTTGTATATTCTTCTTTAACCATACTTCTCTCTGCAAACGGCAGTAAAACAGCTATCACAGTTACAATTAAAACTACAATAAGGGCGATCATACCAACAAAAACTAACTCCTTTGTCTTCTCTTTGCCATAAACTTCTTCAATTATGTCTGTTATAAGAAACAATATTGGAAACAAAAGAATCCCAACACTCGCTTCGAATATACCAAAACTAGCTACCTTCAAACCAATCAAATTTGCAGTAATTAACGAACCTACAAATAATCCATATAGAATATTGGTTTTATTTTCTAGTGTAAATTTCATTTTTACCGACGAGTGCAATAGGAAACTAAATATTAACTTATCTTTTTTTTGAATTCTTTTAGGACGCTTTTTGGTAAAAATATGATGTCTTTAGAATAAAACTATCAGCAATTTTAAAAAATATAATAGAAAAATAAAAAGAAAGATTCTTGTTCAATAGTTTATTATACGCCACCGCCGGGACTGATCTTTATAAAAAATAAGAATACGTTCCCAGTTTGTTGTCTTGTGTCTGAGCTCTCGGGTATCTCTACTATTGTAGATACTAACGTCTTTCCGAAACCGAATATTAATTTTGAGTTAATAGTTGCTTCTCCACCTGGAGGAATATATGATATTTCACCAGAGGATTCTCCCCCCAAGAAGATTAAACCGCCATTTAGGGTGATTCTCCATTGTACATCGGTTGCTTCAGCGTCTCCTGTGTTTTTGATGATTGTGTCTACGTTTAATAATCCACCAGTGATGGGATCAATATCAAGAGTGGGCATACCAATATGCATTGGGTATGGTTCTGACCAAACACTCCTCGCACCATAAAAATCTTTTGCTTTTGCCTTTATCTCATAATCTCCTAACTCAGCCCATGAATGTGACGCCTCAATAGGTTCTCCTGAAGCATATGGGCCAATCCATTCTTCGACAGAGCCATCTCCCCAGTCAATATAGTAATAGACATCTTCACCTTCAGGGTCTGTAGCAACGAAAGTTAAGGAGTAAATAGTATCTGGTTTTCCAAAGGTGGGGCCATCTATGTTTGGTGGGGTAGGCGAACCTGTATCTGGAAGTATAGTCACATGAATTATTGGACTGTACCACCAGGTTTGTCCGATGATTTCTTCTTCTCCATCGGTTCCATTTATCATCTCGTAATAACTATCATTTGTTCGTTCTTTTATTATTCTTAAATACGGATCGTCTCCATAGGTTTCGGGACTTAGAACATCAGCATATACTTGATCAACTTGGGCCTTTGCGACAAAATAGTAGTCTCCAGGAGCATCAGTTGTAAGAGTCTCGGAATACGTAACTCCTTCTGTTTGACCACTTTCTGCATTTTCCCATCCTGTTCCTCCGTAATAATCACCTTCATGTTCATTATAATCTTCCGTAGTAAACTCAGGATTATTAATAGGATCTGGATCAATACTGTATTGTAAGTATGTATGGTCGACAACCAAGCTGCCGTTGACTTGCCATTTGAAGTCAACAGGTACGCCATAATCAACTACGGCATCGTTCTCCACTGTACCAGGTAACCATCGAGCATAGGGTTGAGCAAGATCTGTTTGTAATAAACAGTAGCGTCTTACTTCTGCACCATATCGATGAATAGTATCATTACCAAAAGTTGACTCCGCAACATTCTTTATTTCAGACATTTCTGGACTACTCCATAAAATGCCTGCTCCAGGATAGTTACCAAATATTTCGTCTTCAACATATGGATCCTCTACGGGATTTTGCTCAACATCAGCTGAATATGCCCATGGCGCTATTCCCCCGTTTATTGTATACCATAAAAGATCACTGATTGGCCCAACATTTCCTGCATTGAAATTTCCACCATAATCACCCATATAATCACCAGTACGCAGCATCGCTACATCATAAAAATAAAAATCTGGTGGCGCATGTGTATAAGTTGCTCCCGTTACTGGGCTTATTCCACTTACTTCGGGATGTGTCATCGCCCAAGGATATAGAAGCATTCGAACACCTGCATGGAAATCACACCCTATTCGTATAGTGTGATTATTTACAAATTTAACCAGGGTTTGTCCAGGGACACTCCCCCAAATCCCTCCTGTTGGAGTACCAGGACCGTCATAATCTGCTTCTCGATTGAGATCCCAACCGTGACCGTCATAACGCTGTGGTCCATGGTCAAAACCATAGGGATTATGTGCAATTTCAATATAGATTTCCCTATTGTCAATCAACCATCTGAGCCACTCTTTTGAATAACCTTCCACAGGTTGCTCATTGGTAAAGGCCATACGCATTAGCCAATCAGTAAACCAATATAATCCAACTGTTCCAGCGACTTCATCACCATGTGGAGGACCTAGAAAAAGGACCTCGGGTTTTAATAAACCTAGAGATTCGTTGGTAATTCGAACATAGTATGCATCATATCCACCAGCAATTGTTCCAGTATCATAAAGTTCATTGGCTTTAAAAACCTCTAAATAATCAGGATAAGCGGTTTCTAATGCTTGGTACCAACTCACGAGTTCTGCATAATTACTCGGTTTATAATACCAATCGCTACCCAATCTCATCGCATTTTCATATATTTGGTCTGGGAGTAAGTCTACATTTGAAGGATTGTTCTGTGGATTTTCAAGTCCATGTGAATATGCAGTTGCCGTAATATTCGTTAATACCAGCATTAGAAATATGACTCCTATAGTAAAGAATAACTTATTTTTTTTCAAATTATATTTCCCCCATATGACATATAATATTAGTATAACAATATAAAACTTTTCCATGTTTCTTTATAAACTATGGTAAATGGCAAACTAAAAATGCAAGCTAGGGTTGATACAGTCTATGTGTATGATTTCGTAGACAGGTGAGCAAGATGTTGTATTCTTTTAACCATGTTTGGATGGGTGCTTAGGGTCTCCATCAATTTGTCTGCTCCACTCAGTTTTACTTTTTTCGTTGTAAGTATCATCAACTCATTCTGGTCTATTGTACCACTCATATCAATATCTATTTCTTTAAGTTCTCTGACCTCATACATTGCTCTAGAGGGGTCGTTGAGGAAGAATGCTTTCATACCTTCTGTTTGTTTAAGTGTTTTTTTAGGTATCTTGGCACTCCCCAGGGAGAGTTTATACAATGCAGTTGCTAAATGATGTGGTTCGCTACCTAATTCAGTACTACCGAGATCTGCATAATATTCTCTAATTCTAGACCCATACATGACTAGAAGACTGGTGATGAAATAGACAACGAGTGCCAATAATCCTATAGCAATCATTGAACCACCATTTCGCTGTCCCCTACTAAACATACCTCCCCAAAAAAATGAAATATAGAGTATATAACAAATCATAGGGATGGCACTTAGCATTGTGATAACAGCGACATCACGATGCTTTATATGGGAAATTTCATGACCCAGAACAGCTTTTAATTCCTCATCGCTCAAAAGATTGAGAATACCTTCTGTGACACAAACCCTTGCGCCCCTTCTAGTTCTTCCAAAGGCGAACGCATTCGGAATTTGAAGTTTTGAAATTCCTATCCTAGGGGTTTTAGGTAATTCGGCTTTATCTGCAAGTTCTACTACCATTTGATGGAGTTTTGGATATTCATTTTCTTTTACGTATCGAATGCGCATAGACCATTCAACAGCTTTTGGCCCTATTACGTATTGAATCAATATCAACGCAAGTGCAAATCCAATAATGAAAATATAGAATGTAAAACCCGAATATCCCAATATATAACCTATACCAACTATAATTCCATACAATATTGCAAACATCAATCCTACTAATAGATATAGTCTTAGTTGTAGCCACATATCTCTCAAATCTCCAACTAGTGTATAAAATGTGGTATTTAAGGTTTTCTTTGATGGTTTTTATGTGTGTTGTCCCGAAATTATTTTCTTCTGGAAAATTGGCGCTAAAATGCGCTTTAAAACAAAAACAAGCTGGGGATTTGGCTAGAAAAAAATTCAATAAAGAAATTGATTAGTTTGAGGTAGATTTTTATTCTTAACATGACCCAATTTTAAGTTGATTTCTCTTCAATCCTAAACTTTCAAACCAAAAACAGGGCCATATAAAATTTAGAAATGAACTCGGTACAGCAATGAAACAGACATTTCAATTTTTTACAAAATACTTATATTGAAATAGATTATTCGTGCTAACTTAATCCATTGAAAGGGGATATAAAAAATGAGTTATGAGTTTAATGCCGATGAAATTTTTGAGATAGCTGAGCAAATCGAACGAAACGGTGCAAAGTTTTACAGAACAGCAGCAGAAAATGTTGCTGACGAGGATAAAAAAAAGCTTTTAATTCAACTTGCAGAAATGGAAGACGAACACGAAGAGACGTTTAAAGCTTTAAGAGCTGAGCTTTCAGAAAATGAAAAAGTTATGACAACATTTGACCCTGAAGGCAATGCGGAATATTACCTTCGTGCGCTGGCCGATACTCGAGTATTTTATGAAAAGGAAATCGATACCACTTCATTGAAGGAGGTTTTTAAGACAGCCATTACCGCTGAAAAAGACTCTATTGTTTTTTATCTAGGAATGAAAGACATTGTTCCAGGTCATATGGGAAAACAAAAACTGGATGGAATTATCAGGGAAGAAATGGACCATATCAGACTTCTTAGCAGAGAATTGTTGTCACTTACAAAGTAATCTAGAATCTCTTTGGTGTTTTCTGTCAGAGATCAGACTGTATACTGAGAAACTGAGAAATCAAAATCGACTATATAGAAAGATTGGTTTTATAACTAGATATACGTATCATACCTATCAACGGATTCCAACATGAGAAAATGAAAACTTTAAAAAATACTCATTAGATGATAGTTAACAATTGTTAAAATCTAGGGAGGTGAATCAATAGAAAAGAAATTTAGCTGCCCAATGTGTAATATGAGTTTTGAAACAATGGAAGAGCTTCAGGAACATAAAAATAACACATGTAAAAGAGCATCATCAATGTTGGTTTGTTAAGTAGACAAGAATAATTAGATAGTTGTAAGAGGTGATATTTTAATGAAATGTGATCTTTGCGGGAAGGAAGTCCCAGATGAAAAAATAAAACACATCCATATAAAAGGTAATGTCAAGAACGTCTGTGAAGGGTGTGTCACTGCGGTAAAAGGTTTTGCATAAATTAATTTAGAATTTATTAGTTCTCATTTCTTTGTGAGCGGAAAATATGGAAAGTGTTGAACAGAAACTTTTGTCTAATGCTAAAGAAATTTTAGAAAAAAACTGGAGGGACACTCATACGGTTCCATCCCCTAAACTTTATCCTCATCAGTGGAGCTGGGACTCTGCTTTTATTTCAATAGGCTACTCTCGTTATAATCAGGAGCGTGCACAGAAAGAGTTGTTGTCTATGTTTGAAGGACAATGGAAAAATGGAATGCTTCCTCACATTGTATTTAGATCAAAAGATGATTATTTCCCAGGCCCCAAATATTGGGAAACTGAGTTGGCAGAGGCTGCTCCTAAGATAGAGACTTCTGGAATTACTCAACCTCCAGTCCATGCAATTGCAGCATTGCAGATATATAAAAATGCCAATGATAAGAATATGGCAATAAATTTTTTAACGGAGATATTCCCAAAAATCCTTTCATTCCATCGATATTTATTTACGAAACGTGATCCGGAAAAAACGGGACTTATAACTATTTTTCATCCGTGGGAATCAGGTCTTGATAATTCAATTAGATGGGATAAAGCTTTGGCAAGAATCAAAGTAAAAAATCTGCCTAGGTATGAACGAGTAGACATTCATAAGGTAAACTCTGGGCAACGTCCTTCTAATAATTCATATGATAGGTATATATTTCTTGTAAATCTCATGAAAAATTATAATTATGATGATGATTCAATATACAAACATATTCCTTTTAAAATAAAAGATATTGTTTTTAGTTCAATTGCGTATGTTGCAAATCAAGCTATGATAGAGATTGCTGACTTAATTGGAGAACATAAAAGAGAAGTAGAAGATTGGCTAAAACAAACTAAGCAAAACTATATTGATTTTTTTTGTTCGAAGGATGATGAACAAAAATTGGTTTATGATTATGATTTAATCACCAAAAAAAGAATCAAAAAAAGAACAGTTGCATCATTAGTCGCTCTATATACTGGACTCCTAAAAGAAGATCAGTCAAAAATAATAGTTGATTGGATGAGGCATTCACATTTTTGTACTCAAAATTGCGTCCATAAACATCCTGTCGCATCTTCAATATCCTTCCAAGAAAAAGAATTCAATCCATTGAATTACTGGCGAGGTCCCATATGGATAAATATTAACTGGATGTTATATTATGGACTACTAAGATATCAACTAAACAATGAAGCAAATAACTTGTATAATGCTATTATCGATCTTATAACGGAGCATGGCTTTTATGAATATTATAATCCATTGACAAGTGAAGGATTAGGTACAGATAATTTCTCATGGACTGCAGCTTTACTTATAGATCTTATCTTTGACATGGAGAATAGAAGACGAAGTGTTTAAGTATGAAATACGTCGTTAAATCATTCAAAAAGAACATACAAAAAACAAAATTTTCTTCATATGTTATGGGTGTAGATATTGGTAGTACAAATACAAATTTTGGTGTTGCAGGTGTGAACAATAATAGACCAACATTGCTTTTTTCGCTTAATTTTAAAAATGAGGTATAAATATGTATAATAAAAAATCGTGGCTTATTTATTATAATGTATCTAACTTATAGGAAGGATTTCACATGGGTATAGATAGTATTGAGGGAGAGTTATATCAAAAACATTTTCGAGTTGCTATTTTTGGTTCGGCAAGGATAAAAAAAGATGATTCGGCATACCAAGAAGTTTACAAACTTGCTGAAATGATAGCCGCTGAAAACATTGATGTGGTCACTGGTGGTGGTCCAGGTATAATGCACGCTGCCAGTAGTGGACATATGCATGGAAGGAAGGATGATAAGACTCATTCTATTGGCCTGAACATTAAAATTCCATTAGAGCAAAAAACTAATAGACACCTTGACATTAAAAAGGAATTTGAACGCTTCTCAGAACGATTAGATACATTTATGATGCTTTCTGATGCAGTGGTGATTGCCCCAGGAGGTATTGGAACGGTATTAGAATTAGCATATACCTGGCAACTTGTACAAGTTAAACATATTTGCAATATACCTATAATTCTAATGGGAGATATGTGGAATGAATTTGTAAAATGGGTAGAGCGAAATCCATTGAAACAAGGGTTTTTATCCAAAAAAGATATCGACCTTCTATTTTTAGCAAGAGATTGCTATCATGCCTTTAGAATTATTAAAAAATTTCATGAAGGTTATCTGAAAGGAGATGATATTTGTCTGAATTTTAAGAAATACAAAATTTCACTAAGAAAAGAAGTGCAATATGAAAAGAATCACCTTTGATTATAAGAATAGTCTCATTTCTGAAAAAGAACTTAAGAAAACATTACAAAAATTGAATCAAGAGATTGAACGAATGAATGCTGCGAGAAAAAAAGCATATGATGATGATCGAGCATCAATTAATCTACTTGGTGATTTAGCCACACTTTCTCGAGTGAAAATGCTCATAGAAGAAAAAAAGAAATTAAATCCAAAATATCTGATTGTTGTTGGTATTGGTGGAAGCAACCTTGGTACAATAGCCATACAGGAGGCAATTTTAGGAAGACAATATAACCAATTAAAGCCAAAAATTAAGGTTTTATATGCAGATACAGTAGATTCTGATTTAATACAAAATATCATAAGTATTGTAGAACCTGAATTACAAAAAGGAGAAAATATCTTAATAAATGGAATAAGTAAATCGGGTGGAACTACTGAAACAATTGCGAATTTTGAAGTCTTAATTGATCTGTTAAAAAAATATAAGAAAAATTATGAAAAATATGTCGTTGTTACAACAGATGAGAACTCAAAGTTCTGGAGTCTGGCTAAAGAAAAAGGTTTTTCTCTTTTAAAAATACCAAAAAAAATTGGTGGCAGATATTCAGTATTTTCTCCTGTGGGATTATTTCCTCTTGGTTTGTTAGGAATAGATATTGAGGAACTTCTTAAGGGTGCAAAATTAATACGTGATCAATGTTTAAATATTGATAGTTGGAAAAATCCTGCTACATTAAGTGCATCTTTAATTTATTTGCATGCTAAGCAGAAAAAAAATATTCATGATTTGTTTTTATTCAGTACTGATTTGGAGTCTATTGGAAAATGGTATCGACAATTGATGGGCGAAAGCATTGGAAAAGAATACAACATCGAATATAAGCAGGTGTTTAATGGTATCACACCCACTGTTTCTATTGGGTCAACAGATCTTCACTCTATGGCCCAACTGTACTTAGGTGGACCATATGATAAATTCACTTCTTTTGTCAGCATTGAAAAAAACAACAGCAGTATAATACTCCCTAATTATCAAAAATATTCAAGATTGGTTAAAGGAATGCAAGGAATAAAAATGAGTAAAATCATGAATGCTATTTATGTGGGAGTAAAAACAGCGTTTAGAAAGGGTAAGCGCCCATTTATTGAAATTGTTCTACCAGATAAATCACCATCATCAATTGGCCAACTTTTACAGCTAAAAATGATGGAAATGATGTATCTGGGGTTTTTACTTAAGGTAAACCCCTTTGATCAACCAAATGTTGAGTCTTATAAAATTGAAACAAGGAAAATATTGGAAGGTGAAGAAAATTGAAAAAAGATAGTAAAAATATGGAGATTGGATTTATTGGACTGGGAAAAATGGGCAAGAATATGGTTCTTCGATTGCTCAAAAACAACCATCGAGTAGCCGTCTGGAATCGTTCCTCTGGACCAATGGAAGAAGTAGCATCTAAAGGAGCTATTACCTCGACATCAATTGAGAATATATTGGAGCAATTAGAAAATACACCAAAAATTGTATGGATCATGCTGCCAGCTGGAGAAATTACGGAAAATATGATCAACAAGGTTACTCCGCATCTCTCTAACGGAGATATTCTTATTGATGGTGGTAATGCAAATTTTCATGACTCTATAAAGAGAAATAAAGAACTTGAGAAAAAAGGCATTAGCTTCATGGACATCGGCGTAAGTGGAGGACTTATCGGTGCGACTAAAGGCTATTGTATGATGATTGGAGGTGACAAAAAAACCTATGAATATTTGAAGCCACTTCTGGAGTCACTCTGTATCAATGAGGGCTTTGCATATATGGGGCAGAGCGGAAGCGGACATTACGTTAAAATGGTTCACAATGCGATAGAGTATGGAGTGATGCAGGCAATTGCAGAGGGATTTGAATTACTTGCTGAGGGGAGATTCAACGATTTAGATCTAAAAAATATTGCCCATGTATGGAACCATGGCAGCATAATTAGTTCATTTTTAATGCAAATGGCAGAACAGGCATTTGATAAAGATTCAACTTTAAAACATATTGAACCATGCTGTGTAAAGGACAGCGGCGAAGGTCACTGGGCAGCACTTGAAGCTATGGAATATTCTGTACCATTTACAGTAAACACCTACGCATTACATGCTCGATATGCATCTAGAGATGAAAACTCAATGGCCTATAGAACACTGAATGCCTTGCGGAATGAATTTGGTGGACATCCAATAAAAACAAAATAAATGAATGCTTCGTATGAATTCAGAAATAATATTTAAGAAAGATATTTACACTAAAGCTTCGGAGATTTTGAAAAAATCAATAATTAAAGAGATAAATGAAAATGGTTCTATCAACCTTGGTTTACCTGGTGGACGAAGTGTTACACCTATTCTATCTAAATTGAAAGAGGAGTCTATTATCTGGGAAAAGGTTCATGTTTTTATGGTTGACGAAAGACTTGTTCCTATTGATGATAAACTAAGCAATTTTGGATTAATTAAGCAAGAATTATCAGAAATAATGCCCAAGGGCAACCTTCATCCATTTATCTTTGACAAAAATGCTACTGATTTTGGACTGAAGAAATATGAAGGAGAAATCAAGAATTATGGTGGAAAATATGACATTGTATTGCTAAGTTCAGGAGAAGATGGGCATATTGCATCATTATTTCCTGAGCGTCCAGCATTAAAAGACGAATCAGAATATTACGTTTTAGTGGAAAATTCTCCTAAACCGCCACCCATGAGGATTAGTGTTTCAAAGACCTTCCTAAAAAGAAGTCATATTGGAGTGTTGCTGTTTAATGGAATGGAAAAAAAGTTTGCGCTTGAAAAATTCCTAGATAGTCAATTCAGTTATGAAAAATGTCCTGCAAAATTAGTGTTAGAGCTATCAAAATCATACGTTTTAACAAATATTAATCGAAATGAAGTCGAGGATAAATATGACTGGTAAAAAAGCTAAAGATACAGTTTTAATTATTTTTGGAGCAACTGGGGATCTGACGAAAAGAAAATTAATTCCAGCTCTATACAAACTATATTACAATAATAAAATAGGTAAAAACACTCAAATAGTCGGCGTTGCTCGAAGAAACCTTACAAAAGAGCAGTTTTATGATCTTTTAAACTTCAATGAATTTATAACTAATACAAATAAAAAGTTACTTGAGGAATTCAAAAATCTCATTTCGTATTTTTCTTTGGATTTCAACAATCCAAAACATAAACTCTTTGGAAATTTTATAGAAAAGATTGGACAAAAAACTAACAACAAAATATTTTACCTAGCAGTTTCACCAACATTATTTAAACCAGTTGTTGAAATAATTCAATCGAGCGACCTCCTTAGAGGAGCTGGTTGGAAGCGAATCATTATAGAAAAACCATTTGGACACGATTTAGAATCAGCCACCACCCTTAATTCCTTTATTTCTTCAGTCTCCAATGAAAGCAATATCTATAGAATTGATCATTATCTTGGAAAAGAGCTAGTTGAAAATATCATGGTGTTTCGATTTGCAAATACGATTTTTGAACAGACATGGAATAAGAATTTTGTAGATAATATACAGATAACAACTGCAGAAACATTAGGTGTTGGCACTCGGGCAGGTTATTATGACAAAACAGGCGCCATCCGAGATATGGTACAAAATCATATTTTACAGGTTTTGTCCCTCACTGCAATGGAGCCGCCAAAATCAATGAAGCCTGATGATATTCGCGATGAAAAAGTAAAAGTATTACGAGCAGTAGAGCGGGTAAAACCTGATGATGTCGTTATAGGTCAATATAAGAGAGGTATGATAAATGGTGAACCCGTTCCTTCATATGTAGACGAGGAAAATATTCCAAAAACATCTAAAACTGAAACCTTTGCAGCGATTAAATTCCTAATAAATAACGATAGGTGGAAAGGAGTTCCCTTCTACGTTCGAACCGGTAAGCGTCTTGGAAAAAAATATGCTGAAGTAAATATTGTTTTAAAGGACATATCATGTGACCTATTTTATAAGGATAATAAATCTCCAAAACAAAATGTTATAACTCTAAGAATTCAGCCCTATGAGGGCATATCAATATTCTTTAACTCAAAGCAACCAGGACATGGAATGAATCTTGAACCTGTAATAATGGATTTCTGTCATAAATGTAAATTTGGGTTAAATACTCCTGAAGCATATGAACACTTATTATACGACATACTTATAGATGATCAAACTCTTTTTACACGTTGGGATGGAAATGAAACAAGTTGGAAAATAATTGATCCTATCTTAGATAATATTAGAAAAGGAAACAAACTTTGTCTATATTCTGCAGGATCATCTGGTCCAAAAGAAGCAGAAGAACTTCTTAAACGAGAGGGGAGAAAATGGATTGTAACCCCAGATTTACCACATAAGGATGAGTGGAAAAAATGAATATACTAATTGTTGCTATACTACTTTCAATAATTATTGGAATTGTACAATACTTTAGTGAGAGAATTTCAAATAAATGTGGTAGTTACTATACTCGTATAATATCGTTTTCAGCAGGACTTGCTATAACCTATCTTTTCTTAGATTTAATTCCTCAATTCAGTATCAACGTTGTAGAATTAAATGAACTATTGTTTGTATTTCTACTTGTAGGATTTACGTTTGTTCATCTTGTTGAGAAATATATCTATCAACATACATCAGAGGCACATATTGAAGAGCGGCTCACAATAGAAAATCAAGCAACATTATTTCTGTATCATTTTATCATAGGGATGATTATTGTAGATTTTACAAGGCATGGACTAAATCAGGTAATCCTCTTTTTTATTCCAATTGTTATATTTACTGCTGTTAGTACCCTACCAGTTAAACAACACATCTCAAATAAGGTTAACTTTTTCGTTGCATTATCCACTTTATTTGGGACGATTTTTTCAGGTTTCATATTTACTGAGATAAGCCCATTTATACAAACTGCTCTCCTAGGCTTTATTGTTGGGGGCCTATTGTTTTCTGTTATACGACATTCTATTCCTAAAGATCGTGAAGGAGAACCCTTGTATTTTATACTTGGAGTTTTGTTATACGCATCTATAATTATCGCGAGTTGGAATTTATGATATTAAAAAAAACAATAATACCTGCGATCATTGCAAAAACGCAAGAAGAATTTGAGACTCGAATTTTAAAAGTAAAAGACTTTGTAGATTTAATTCAACTTGATTTTATGGATAATAAGTTTGTTCCTAATAGTTCGATTGATTTTGATTTTGAACTGCCAAAAACATCGTGTCAATTTGAAGCTCATTTAATGGTTGCAAACCCCAAAGATTGGATTTCTAGATATGGCGAGACGGTCGATACAGTACTAGTGCATTACGAATCAACTCATAGCCATAATCAAATTATTGATGAAGTAAAAAGTAAAGACAAAAAAGTTGGATTTGTTTTGAACCCTGAGACTCCCGTTAGTAAAATCTTCGGCTTTCTTGATAGAATCGATCAGGTATTAATAATGACGGTAAACCCTGGGTTTTATGGAAGTCCATTTTTGCTAGAAATGGTTGAAAAAATTAGAGAATTAAGAAATCAGAAACCTAAGTTGGATATAGAGGTTGATGGCGGAATTACCAAGTCTACGATTGAGCTTGTTGATAAGGCAGGGGCAAATATGTTTGTTTCAGGTTCTTATATTATTAAATCAGAAAATGTTAAGGAGGCAATAAATAATTTAAAAAGTAAATTGGGGGAGTAGAATTTGGCAGATGAGAAAGAATTAGAAATTATGGCTAATAAATTAAGAATTGAATCTATGAAATCAACAACTGCCGTTGGTTCTGGCCATCCAACGTCATGTATGTCATGTGCTGAAATTATGAGCACTCTATTTTTCGACGAAATGGATGCCGAAGATGAATTTATTCTATCAAAAGGCCATGCGGCTCCTATCTTATGGGCAGCATATGCTGAGACAGGATGTATTCCAGTAGAGGATTTAAACACCCTTAGAAAAATTGACAGCATCCTCGAAGGACATCCAACGCCTAAGATGCCGTCTATTCGAGTTGCAACTGGTAGTCTTGGACAAGGTCTTCCAGCTGGAGTTGGAATGGCACTTGCAAAAAGACTTGGTAAATCTAGAGAGAAAATTTATGTCCTTCTTGGGGATGGTGAGTGTGCAGAGGGATCGGTTTGGGAGGCAGCCAATACAGCATCATATTACAAATTGAATAATCTTTGTGCAATAGTTGATGTCAATAGACTTGGTCAGTCAGAGCCAACAATGCATGGACATGACGTCGAGAGATATAAACAAAAGTTTGAAGCATTTGGTTGGGATGCAAAGGTTATCGATGGTCATCATGTACATGATCTATTAGATGCTTTTCAACAGGCTAGATCTAGTAAGAAGCCATTTGCCATAATTTCCAAAACATTCAAAGGTAAAGGTGTCTCTTTTTTGGAGGATAAGGAAGGATGGCATGGAAAACCCCTTTCAGATGAACAGCTAGAAAAAGCTTTGAAAGAAATTGGACCAGCTGAGATTACTTTACCATCTAAGGTACAATGTCACACTCCGATGGATCATACATTTACTTCTTATGAAATGAACAAATATGCCATTGGTGATACGATTGCTACTAGAGTTGCCTTTGGAAATGCACTTGTAAAACTTGGGGAGAAAAATAGAAACGTAATAGCAATTGATGCTGATGTAAAAAATTCAGCAATGACTATTGGTTTTTTTAATGCATATCCTGAAAGAGGATTTCAATCTTTTATTGCCGAGCAAAATATGGTTGGTATGGCGATTGGTTTCTCTGCCATGGGTTACATTCCTTTTGTAGCTACTTTTGCTACTTTCTTAACTCGTTCTCATGATTTTATCAGAATGGGGATGTACTCTATGGCGAATATCAAATTTGTGGGTTCACATGTTGGAATTAGCATTGGTCCTGATGGTCCTTCTCAAATGGGTCTTGAGGATATTCCTATGTTTTTAAGTTTACCAACTGCCACTGTTCTTTATCCATGTGATGCTGTTTCAACTGAACATCTTGTATGCGAAATGACAAAGAAGAAAGGAATATCATATCTGCGAACGACAAGGGAAAAAACTCCGGTAGTTTATGATAATTCTGAAGAATTTCCAATAGGGAGCTTAAAAGTATTGCGAAAAAGCAAGAATGATTCTGCCTTAATAGTCTCAGCTGGTGTAACGCTACATGAGGCTTTGAAAGCCCATGATATACTGAAGAAGGAAGATATTTTTGTGAGAGTTATTGATCTCTATTCATTACAACCATTTGATGAGTCATCTTTGATTGAAAATGCAAATAAATGCAGTAATAATGTAATCGCGGTTGAGGATCATTATTGTAATGCTTTAGGATCTCTTATCTCTAAGGCTATAAAAGATGTCCATTACCTTTGTGTTACAGATATTCCTCGATCAGGCAAACCTGAAGAATTACGTGAGAAATATGGTATTGATGCAGCTGCCATTGTTAGAATGGCTAAGCAAATAGTTTAGATAAGTTAATATTAGTAATTGAGTTTAAAAGTAAAGGATCGTTTCAAAAATTATGTTGTTGGGGAGAGTAGAAAAGTTTGTTAAAAAATAATGGGCGATAATATGAAAAAATATGAGGTTGTTGTAATTGGTAGTGGCTCTGGTGGAGAAATTGTTGATGCAGCATTATCACAGGGTTTCTCTGTGGCCTGGATTGATAAAGGTCCATTGGGTGGAACCTGTCTAAATGTTGGATGTATCCCTTCAAAGATGTTGATTTATCCAGCAGATAGAATTGTAGAGATTCAGGAAGCAGAAAAACTTGGAATAAAAGCAGAGATTAAAGATATTGATTTTGGTGCGATAATGAAGCATATGCGGGAGCCTATTCGTGAGAGCCACGAACATATGGAGCAGGGGTTACAGAATACAGAGGACTTTACGTACTATAAAGGTGTTGGACATTTTATTTCAGATTACACATTGGAAGTAAATGGAGAGCAAATTCAGGGCGATAAGATCTTTATCGGTTCTGGGGCACGGCCATTAATTCCTCCGATTAAAGGTATTGAAAATGTTGATTATCTTACAAATGATACGGTGTTTAATCTTACTAAAAAACCTGAGAGCATGGTAATTATTGGTGGAGGTTATATCGCTGTTGAGTTTGCACATTTTTTTGCTGCCATGGGTACTAATGTAACGATTTTGCAGAGAGGTACAAGGCTTGTTAAGAATTCTGAACCAGAGATTTCTGATTTGTTAAAAAAACAGATGGAGAAACGTATGAGTATTTACACAAACACAGAAGTACTTGAAGTAAGGAAAGACCAGAACAATTACACTGTTATTGGTAGAGATAAACTCAGTGGTAAAGAAACATCTGTAACTGCAGAAAAAATATTAATAGCTGCTGGTAGAAAATCTAATGCTGATTTGTTAAAAGTTGAAAATACTGGTGTGGAAACAGATCAACGAGGTTATATTAAAGTTAATGAGTATCTTGAAACAAATAAGAAGAATATCTGGGCTTTTGGTGATGCCACTGGCAGATATATGTTTAAACATGTCGCAAATGAAGAAGCAAGTATAGCGTGGCGTAATGCAGTTAATGATCAAAAAACACCAATTGATTACAATGCTGTGCCTTATGCCGCATTTTCTTATCCTCAGATTGCAGCTGTTGGTCTTACCGAGGAGGAAGCAAGAAAAAAACACCAGATTCTAGTAGGGCAAGCAAGGTATAGTGATGTTGCAAAGGGTGAAGCGATGGTGGAACTAGAAGGTTTTACAAAAGCAATAATTGATAAACAGGATGGTAAGATTCTCGGTTTTCATATAATCGGGCCATATGCACCGATTTTAATTCAAGAGGTTATTAACGCGATGGCTCTTGGTGGACAAATCGGGTTAATTGGCCATGGAATGCATATTCATCCAGCACTGCCTGAATTGATCCTGCGAACATTTGGCAATCTAAGAGAACCATAAATATAAAGTTAGAATCTCAACAATTTCTGATGCTGTAACCAATACAATTTATTCTGTATATTTTTATGTAATGTAATTGCTTGTATTCGATCGATCAAACCCATAAACTAGCTCAATCGCTGGAATTTTCTTCGGCGGTAACCATCCATAATTGGGATATACAAGATTTGGGAAGAACTGTTTCATATTTATGGATAATTGAGTAATGACATGTTTTTTTCCAAAATTATCCTTACTAATCTCATAAGTTTTGCGCTCTGTCGTTCTTTCATCAAGAAAACCAAGGGAATGGATGTATTCGTGCAACAAAACGTGAAAGACGTACGGTTTAAACAACTTCAGATTTGTGTCAATGATCCGTCGAAGAGGTGTTTTATTTACTACGATGATATTAGATGACATAGGATAATATGCACCGATGAATCCATTGGGTGAAGTCCCTAATTCTTGCAGACCCAGCATTAAGCCAGCACGTGAACGCCCCTCGCTCTTCCGTACTGATTCTTTTACGCCTTCGAAGGTTTCTATAAGATCCTGCTTGATATCAGTTTCATTTACCATGTTTTTGTTCATTCTAATATTAGGTAATTAACAATTGTTAATAATATTTTTGGCTTTGTACAAAAAATCGTTTCAACAGACATTTTTATCCAATTAGTCAGACCTTGAAAATGAAGCCAGAATATAAGCAATTTATAAATATATAATAAGATACTGACATTGCTTGGGGTAAAAAAATTGGAAAGAGAAAAATATGAGTGTAAAAACTGTGGAAAAATTGTTCGAGTACAAGATGGAAAAGTCCCTTCATGTTGTGATAAACCAATGGAGAAATTACCTCTAGATATCTGTACTCAGCCTGCACATGCAGAACACGCACGGCCGATGGAAGACGAAGACACCTGTGATGATGGACGTGCAGGAGAATAGAAAACCCATTAGATAAATTGTTCAAATCGATCCTTTTTTGCCTTACAAATCGGACAGATTTCAGGCGGTATATCTCTACCACATAGATAGCCACAGACTTTGCATCTCCATACCGGTTTTGAAAGTGAAGAGATATTGTCTATGGGTTTTGCTTTTATCTTTACCCTTTTATCTTTGTGAGGGCGACGTTCTGGTATAGGTTTTATTTCTTGCGTTCCCTTTAAAACTTTCTTAGAAACATAAAGTGCACAGTAACACATTCCATGTTCATTTAAATCTGCATCGCGGTAATCACAAGGACATATGATATCAAGATCCTCAGACTTATCTCCAGATGCTAGTCTACAAGGACAGGCCCAATAGCCATATCTCTGTTCATTAACTAGCAAACCTTTTACAAGGTCTTTAGTAAATTCTACATCAGGGTTAAGATGATACCCTGAGGATTCTGCTTCCTGATTTAATTTCTCATACAACTTTTCTACTTCTTCTTCATAAACCTCGATGTTTTTTATCATACTCCTAAAGCCTCTTTTATTTTCTCTTCTTTAAATCCAATAATACACTCTTTATCATTTATCACCAACGTGGGAAAGGAGCAACGAGGATTCCACTTCATTATCTCTTTCTCTGTCGTTTCCTTTTCATCCCCCTCCAAATGATCCACATAAATAAAATCATATTCAACACCCTGATCATCAAGGAGTTTTTTCGTCTTATTGCACCATGCACACGTGCTTAAAGCATAGAGCATTATCTTACCTTTATTTTCTCCCTTAACATGCTCTACTTTCATATTTTTTATACCTCCTCATACATGTTTATATACACAAATTTATCTAAAGGAATTCTTTCTGGTCTTTTATTTTCAGCCTCAGCCTGTTTATCTGAAAGAATTGGACTAATTTTTTCAGAATGTTTACCAACAATTACCAAAGTAATAACATTATGGTCATCAGGTATACCAAGAATCTCCCTGGTCTTCTTTGGACTATAACCTGCTATGGGATGTGCCACAAGCCCAAGCTCTGTAGCCCTCAAAATTAATGATCCTGTAGCCATGCCTGTATCAAACAAGTAATATTCTCTATCACGGATAACACAGTCATCCTCTTTTTTGCTGAATACTGCAATTATCATAGATGCATCATTTGCCCATTCATTACCTGGAGATAGTGCTTCATGCATCTCCTTTAAAACCTTTGGATTATAGACAAACACATACCGCCAAGGCTGATTATTAAAACAAGATGCCGTAAGTTGTGCACATTCTGCAAGATCATATATGAGTTCTTTTGTTATCTCAACGGGTTCTAATGAACGATGCGCTCTCCTTTTTATTATAGCTTGTTTTACGTCCATAAATATACCTCATATTTTTTATGCATATCCA
This sequence comes from Thermoplasmatota archaeon, assembly GCA_030619765.1. GTDB lineage: Archaea > Thermoplasmatota > E2 > DHVEG-1 > DHVEG-1 > JAGLML01. Next base: position 12,392 of record JAUXAU010000017.1, on the reverse strand, counting down.
GTTATACCGGGGTCAATCCAAGTTGTATTTATAACACATTGTGAGCCATGTTGAAGTGTTTCCTCAATAGTCTTCTTAAGTAAGGTTGGATATATTGCGCCAACAAGTTCCTGGATGGGCTTTCCCTTGCAGAAAAATTTGAAGGTGGGTGTACCCATAATCCCATATCTCCCAACAATAGTTGGGTTATCCGTTACATTAACTTTAGCAAAAACTACCTTGTCTTTAAACTCATTAGCGTATTTCTCAAAATGCGGTTCCATTGCATGACAATGTGGACATGTATTACTATAAAACATCACCATAACAGGTTTTTCTTCTTTCTCAACACTTTTTTCCCATTTAGCATCGTTTAACTCAATAACGTCCTGAGTATCCATTTGAAACCTCCGATTACTTTAGATTTAAACACATTTCTAAATTTATTTTTTTCTATGATTATGTTAATTTTAATTATGATTATTTTTTTAAAAAGGTGTCGGGGGCGGGATCTGAACCCGCGACCTCCTGATATCTTAGCGCAAGGCTAAATAACGAACCTTTTAGCTGAGCTTATGAGTCAGGCGCTCTGACCAGGCTGAGCCACCCCGACATTACAGATAGCAGAATACCAGGACTGTTTATAAAAACTTTCTTGAAGTTATGTACAAAATCTATTTTTGCTTGAATAAAATTATTCCATGACCAATTTCTTCTTTGCACGTAAAAAAATAACTGATAAGGATATTTTCTTTAACCTATTCCTTAGTTCCCTATCATTTGTAACCACAATTCCATTAATTTTTTTAGCCAATTCTAAAATTGAATCATCCCCTTTCTTCCCATCTACATTAATAGCGTCGTATTTTTTTATTAGTTTCAAAGAAGCTTTTGCCTTCGTTTTTTTCTCGCCTCTTCCATTTTCTGACAAAAACTCTAACTCTCTAATAATAGGTGTTGGAATCACTATGTGATAGTTACCTAAAAGTCTAGTAAGCTCTTTTTCCAAATCAATGGAAAATTCAAAAAGCATCAATACAGCACTGCTATCTAAGATCACTGTTTTGTGTATTTTATCTCCCCATAGCCTATCAGATGCCATTTTCCTTCTATTCTTCGGCTTACAGCAATCCTCTGTCCTTCCTCGGCACAGACGGATAATTTTAGTTTAACTCTCACTTTATTTTCTCTTATTTCTGTTATGATTCCAACAGTTGTCGCTGTTCCCACGGTGAGCATAAGAGGTTCGTTCGTTTTTAAAGGTTCAACATTTTTTTCATCTATTGTTCCAACAACACGTTTCAATAAGTGCATTGATAAATCAAAACTTTCTAAAACTGGAGGAAGCTGCCCGGGTTTTCCTACAACCCTACCTGAAAAAGAATCAGACTTAACTCTTGACGGATCTAGTAATGTGCCGATAGCAAGTAAGCCTCCAGGAGTAGCTTTACCTGTGGATTTGCCGCCAGTAAAAAAGGAATGCGCCTTTGTGACGATAGGTTCTAAGGTTTGTTTCCCATCAACCTCAATTCTTCTACCTGGAGATATCTCGATCTCATCACCTTTATTCAAAATGCCTTGTATCAATGATCCTCCTACTACCCCTCCTTTCAGATCATTGGGTCCAGACCCTGGTTTATTAACATCAAAACTTCTTGCTACATACATAAGTGGAGATTTATCAACATCTCTCTTTAATGTAGGTATATGTTCTTGCATTGTTTTGATTAGGACGTCTATGTTTATATCGTGATGGGCACTCACAGGTATGATAGGGGCATCTTCTGCACAGGTACCCTTAACGAAATTTACAATCTGTTCATAATTCTTTACAGCACCTTTTTCAGATACAAGATCTATTTTATTCTGAACTATAACAATATTTTTTGTACCTGCGATTTCTAAGGCAGTCAAATGTTCTCTTGTTTGAGGCTGAGGACACTGTTCATTAGCAGCAATAACAAGTACTGCACCATCCATAATAGCAGCACCAGATAGCATTGTAGCCATCAAGGTTTCGTGACCGGGTGCATCAACAAAAGAAACCACTCTAAGTAGTTCACAAGGACTATTGCAATGGGGGCAGGTTTTATTTGTAGTATAACATTGAGGCTCATCGCAATTTGGACATTTATAGAAGGCAGCATCAGCATACCCAAGTCTTATTGAAATACCTCTCTTTAATTCCTCAGAGTGCTCATCTGTCCATTTACCAGTTAACCTCTGTGTTAACGTCGTTTTACCATGATCCACATGGCCGATCATTCCAATATTTACTTCAGGTGGTTTAGGAAAACTCATTCTTGTTCCTCTTTCTTATCTCCTTCTTCCTTTTTTTCTACCTTAACAAGATCCTCAATAGGTTTTGAACTGTGTTTTATTACCTTCATGTTGATTTGTACTATATCTGGATTTATTGTATTTCCCCTGATAGATTTCTTCTTTCTTTTTCCGGAATCCTTTGGTTTGAATCCCAAGCCTTCACTCAATAGAATTCTTCTCCTTGCAGTCCCAGGAAGGTCTTTTCTCATTGGAAATCCATCTTTATTAGTACCGCCAGTTATTTGCAGTTTATATCCAGGTAATGAAACAAAAATACCGTCTACTTCGTCACTTATTTTTTTACCTATTAAAGAGTTCGCATGATGGCCGCTAACTTGGATATTATATGATTTGCCATTTTTTGTATCGTTTACTACAACCTTGAATTCTACCATGCCTGTTTCTCCTTCAAATTTTTAATATCAATTTAGTAACACTAATATATCTATAGTTTACAACAAGTGGAATAGTGGATATTTTATAAACCTTCTCCCTAATTTTTAACCTGATAATACGTTTCAAAGTATGTTTGCATTGTTTTTAATATGTTATGGATTTTTATGATTCAGCTGTCTTTATACCCTCAAAAAGAATATAAGGAATAAGTATATTCCAAGTCGTTTTTATATTCTAGAAAAGTGATAAGATGTATGCTTCAGTAAAATTAGCTGATACAATACGAGTACCTCCAGAACGATTTGGCGAAGATTTAGACGTGGTTGTAAAGGATATCGTCCAAAAGACATTTGAAGGGGTTATCAGAAAAAATCATGGATTAATCGTTGCAGTAGATAGCATAAATGCACTGGGAGATGGAATTGTTATTCATGGGGATGGAGGTATGTATCAAAAGGTTGAATTCGATGCGCTAACCTTCAACCCAACATTACAAGAAATCACTGATGCAATAGTGTGCGAGATTGTAGAGTTTGGTGCTTTTTGTCATATGGGGCCTTTTGACGCGCTAATACATATGAGCCAAATCATGAATGATTATGTTAATGTAGATGCAGAAAACGAAAGAATAACAGGTAAAGAAAATAAAAGAGTGTTAAAGGTTGGAGACCCAGTTAGAGCAAGAATTGTTGCTGTAAGTTTAAATGAGTTATCGGCTAGAGAAAGTAAAATTGGTCTTACCATGAGACAACCTGCTCTTGGCGCTCATGAATGGCTGAAAGAGCCAGAACCCGAGGATAAAAAAAAGGAAACTAAAAAGAAAGAAAGTAGAAAAAGGAAGAAGGATAGGAAATGAAAAGTCTAAGCGCCTGTAAAAACTGTCACCTATTAACAGATAAAGACCGGTGTCCACATTGTTCAGATCAAACTTTAAAACGGTGGAGCGGATACGTTATTATCCGTGACCCTACTAAATCTCAGATTGCCAAGAAAATGAATATTACGAAACCCGGTAAATACGCGCTAAAGGTAAGATAGTAATGCTTGTTTTACCTGAAAATCTAAGAGAGAAATTAAAGGAACCCTTAGGAAATCTCGTGGATGAACAGGGACTTTTGAGGCTGTTACAAAACGAGAAATATATTGTTTCAGTGGGCGATTTGGTAACATTTACGCTGCTTAAGAATGGAATTAATCCAATAATTTGCATTGTTGATTATATCCTTGAACGCAAAGAATGTTCTCCTGACATGAGAGAGAAAATTCAGAGATTTGGTAAAAAACATATAAAAATAAAAAATCCTCCAGGCACCATAACCGATGAATTATGGAATACCATGGAATCTGCTTATAAATCTTTGGAAGATGGTCCGCTTTGTATAGAAATTGACGGTGAAGAAGATCTTGCTGCGCTTGCTGCTATTTACATGGCTCCACTGGACGTAACAATAATATATGGATTGCCGAATAAAGGGGTCGTAGTTGTTAAGGCTACTAAGGCTCATAAAAGTAAAGTAAAAGAGATATTAGACAGAATGTGATAGGTATGGAAATAGAAATTCAATCAAAAACCAATAATCCATTGTTGAATAGAACTGAAGTTCATTTTATCATACACCACGAGGGAGAAAGCACGCCGAAGCGTGAACTTATTAGAGGTGAACTTGCAGAAAAACTCAATGTAAAAAAGGAAAATATTATGATCAACTATATGAAATCAAGCTTTGGCACTACAGACACGTTAGGATATGCCAAAGTGTATAAATCCTTAAAAGAGGTAAAAGCTGGTGAAAGAGAGTATATCCTTATAAGAAACAATGTTCTAGTTAAAGAGAAAAAATCAGCTAAAGAGGAAAAGAAGAAACCGGTTGAACCGCCAGAGGAAAAACCAGAAGAAGGCGCTGAGAAACCTGCGGAAGAGACTACCGTAAAACCGGATGAGGGGAAGGAAGAAGAAACTGCCGAAAAACCTGATGAGGAGAAAGAAGAACCGACTGAAAAACCAGCAAGTGACGAGAAAATTATCGAAGAGAAAACAGAACAACAAAGTGAAGAAAAACCTGATGAAAAGAAATCAGAAGAAAGTGTTGAAAAAACAGAGGGTGAAGAAAAATCTGATGAGGAAAAGAAGGAATAGCCATGATGAAAAGAGAGATATTCAAGATAGAAGGAGATAAGATTGTCCGATTACGTAGGAACTGCCCAAAGTGTGGCGAAGGAGTATTTCTTGCTGAACACAAGGATCGTTTAAGCTGCGGCAAGTGTGGTTATACTGAATTTAAGGTTAAAAAAGACAAAAAGCCCGAAGTGCCTGTTGAAGAGAAGAAAGAAGAAAAGACTGATAAACCGGCAAGTGAAGAGAAAATTATCGAAGAGAAACCAGAACAACAAAGTGAAGAAAAACCTGATGAGAAGAAATCAGAAGAAGGTATTAAGAAACCTATAGAAGAGACTGCTGTAAAACCTGATGAGGGGAAGGAAGAAGAAAAGACTGATAAACCTGCAAGTGAAGAGAAAACAAAACAACAATAAAAAACAGATGCCTCTACCACTTATTATAATGAGTTAAAATTTTTGTATTTATCCTAGAAGTAGCTGCAACTCTGCCTTTAGGATAGCCGATGGGAATAATCGCAACTGGCCTAACATGCGATGGTAAATTTAGAATTTAGTTGATAATTTACCAGCAAACTATATAAATCCAGCACTATATATATACTATTGGTAGAATATTATGACTGAAAAACGAACACCGGTAAAGGAAAGGTCCATCTATGTTTATTTGCCTACAAATAAGATGACGGAAAGATGGAAAAAGCTGGCAAAAAAATCAGGTCTCTCTATATCCCAGTATGTCCTAAACATCGTAGAGAATTACATCGGAGATGAGAGTATGGATGCCTCCAAGGGGGATTTAAACAAGCGGTTAAGTGAGTTGGAGGGGCAAAACACTCATTTAAGGAATGAAAACCATGATCTCTCTAAGCGGGTTAAGTCACTGGATATATTGACTGATCAGTATGAGGAAGATCTCAAAAATTTGAAAAACCGTCAATTCCAGGATGAAGGTTTTGATGGTGTCAGGGAATTTGAACCTAAACTCATCAAACTCCTAAAAGAAAGAGAGATTGTCAAGGAACATGAATTGCTCGATCTCTTGCACATTGACCCTGGTGATGCTGTAGCAATACGATCAATAAACCAACAGTTGGACAATCTATTCAGTTATGGACTTGTTAAGAGAGGTAAGGGGGGTCTTATATGGATAAGGTAAGTGATGACCAGATTATACAGAAATTTGTTAAGCACTGTATACGTCAGGGAATGTCGGAAAAGACTATTGAGGTATATACCAATGTGGTTAAGGTTTTCAGGCGGTTCCTTAACAGTAAGAGCTATCATTTTGTGGATGTAGATGGGATGGAAAATAAGGATCTATTGGAGGCGTTTATGGATCATTTAAGAAATAATGGAGTACGCTCGTTTTCCCGTTTTAATGTGTGTTTTTCCGCCCTGAATCATCTTTATAGCTATTTGGAATATGATTCTGTTATCAAACAGAATATTGTTCTCACTGTTAGAAAGATGAATCTTAAATCGTACAAAAAAGGAGCTGTTCCTTCAAAACGGAAGATTATAGACGTGGATAAGATGTCGCGTTTTCTTAACAGCATTATTAATCTGGAAGATAAAACAATCTGTACCTTGTTTGTCAAAACCGGTTTCAGGTTGGATGAGTTGGTGAGCCTTGATGTCAATGAAATAAGTTTTGAGGACAACTCCATTACATTGAAGGGAGATGGCATGTTTCATAAACGTACTAATCTGAAGGTGTACTTTGATGAGGAGACTGAGCGTCTTTTGAAACGATATCTGGTGAGGCGCAAGATGGTAGCAAAACCCGGGGAGCCTGCGTTGTTTGTAAGTGATATTGGCCATAGGTTATACGATGAGGGTATTTCTTCTCGTATTGTAAAATGGGCGGTACAGTTTGGTATCCATAATAAGAAATCAGCGAGGTTGGAAGACCATTTCACAGCTCACAACTTCCGGCATTGTTTCACTACATATCTCAGGCAGGCGGGGATGACCAGGGAGTACATCGGAGAGCTCAGAGGGGACAAGCCAAAAGAGGTGTTTGATATCTACTACCACATCGACCATAGGGATTTGAGAAAGAGTTACCTTAGCTCCATGCCTAAGTTCAATGTGTACTAAACCCTGTGAATGTTGTAAGTTGGTTTTTCAACCCTTTTTCTTCTTTAACTATTAGTTTAACGATTAGTTTTTTATGAAATAGCGGCTCATCCAGCTAAAAAGTATGTTATTTTTAAGAGAAAAAAACAATAAAAATAGTTTGTCATATGCTGCCATTTAATGATTATTTACATAATCTCTTTTAGTTTTTGTTTTCCTCTCCATCTTCTATATTTTTCCCATTTTCCAATCGAATGATTTTTGACAAATCAAACGATAATTCTGTCAATTTACCATATTCTCCCAGAACGCCGCTATCTTTTGCATCATTCCACAGTTCGTCAACAGAGTATGTTAGATCTATACGATTTTTCCAATTTTTATATATCTCGGAATAATTCTCTATCAGGTAAGACCTATTCCAGGATTTCAACCATACTTCTCTCAGTTTGATGGGCATGTTGAAGCTACGCATTGCCTTGATTATCCCATTGCTTGAATCAATCAGAAGAAAATTTATGATATTATCACGATAGTATGCCTCTTGTCGTTGTTTCCATTCACCTTCGGGATAAAGACATGGATCAAATACAATTTCAAAAACCAATAATGTATCCCTATCTTTCACTTCGACACCAAATAGGGCAATTACCACCAGATTTGTACTGTTTGCTATATAGCGTGATATAATCTTATTTTTTCTATATGCTTTAACTTCACCTTCTGTTAAATTAGGCATATAGCATAACATCATCCAATGCCCATCTCTCGATTGCTCTAAAATAGATTCTGTCCTATTTTTCCTGGCAACATCCCAATATGGCTTTGGAGCTTTTTTACCTATGGCCAATATTTCAATCATGTGCAACTTTCTCCCTAGCATCTTCTAATGTTTGGGTATTTTATCTTCATTGTTTTACCTTTCTATTTTCAGATATGGGAGACCGGTTCTCTCACTAACACCAACTGCGTATCCATCAGGTAAATCACACGGTGCACCACTTCTCGGTGTCCGTTTTGTGAAGAAATGAATAGTACGGGTCCTTCCATCCTTTAAAGTTACATCCTTCTCATACAAAACCCAATCCTTATATTTATACACCATGGATACACGCCTCGTTATAGAAATCCATATTCCATAATCTAATTCTTTCTTTATTATCTTAGTGTTATACCGAGAATCATCAATAAACCTTAATGTCGAACCTGCTTTTGATTTCATCGCGGAATTCTTTGAAATCTGTATCATCCGATAGCAGGGAAATCTGATTTATCCCTTTGACACGCGAGTTATACAATGATATGCATTCGGCCAGCAGTTTCATATCAGATTCCTCAGGCATTAAGCCTCCATCCCTCTTTCCGATTATCCTTGTGCTTTCATTTTCTGATTTGTTCCTTATCTTCCATTCCGTTATTTTCTTTGTATGAAACACAAACGGTAAATAGAATTTCCTAACTTTATCCAATGCTCCTTCATCAACCACTACATCTTGTTTGTACTTTGTGATATATTTCTTTGCTCGTTCCATTACTATCTCCCTCTCCTTCTCATCTTCCACATTTAATATCACAAAAAGACGTTCACATACTGGCCTAAGCTGTTCTCGAGCAGTGTTAGTTGCACCGATTTTTTGTGTATTTGATAAAAAATTGAATTTATCAACAATCACTTCCACTCTTCGCTTCATATTTTTATCTAATCTCTCATACCCGTTAGTACCATAAAATCCTTTGTGGACAAAAATATTAGTATCACATATCACCAATTCTTTCCTCCTTAAACGAACTTGATATTTTTTCTCTAAAGACCTTCTGACCTCTACTTTTTCACTTACTGGTAAGCTATCCTCATATTTTTCCATTACTTCCTCAGCTTTTTTCGTGTACCCTTTCGCTATCAACTTTTTATGAACATTCAGAAAACATTTGGCGCAGAGTAGGAATTTCCTCTCTTTTTTAAGTTTATCAGCGAATCGCAATATAAGATCTTTATTTTTATAGCAATTAATTGCATCTTCGTAATTTCCCTCACTCTCTAAAATATAAGCCCTCACATCCGAATGTGGAATTTCATTCATATCAATATTTATTTTCTTTAATTCTCGGTATAGCTCAGAGGCAAAATTGAAATCCTTCTCTCTTAAAGCAGAGAGAATCATATCCCATAAGACATCCTTGCTTTTTGGATTTGGTAATTTTTTATACCATATCAAAGAATTCTTGTAAGCGCCTTCTTTTTTATAGCAAAAGGCGACCTTTTTGATTATCCAAGCATCTTGCCTATTTTTTGGAATTTTCAAAAGAACATTGCGTGCCCGTCGGAATTTCCTTTTTTTGATAAAGCCTTCAGCTGCTTTTTTCTTGATGTTAATTCTTTCCTTCTTTTCTCTTTCTATTTTTTCAAAGATTCCTCGTGCAACCTTGCTTTCTGGTTTTTTAGAGAGAACGACATTACACAAACTCAATATGTCATTTTTATCACCCTGATTAAATTGCATAGCATTGTCTAGATCCTTGACAATTTTAAGTGCATCTTCCAATATTCTGACAGGAATGTTCCCAAGAGAAAAAAGGAGAGTGATTTCCTTCCAGCATTCCTCATATTTTTGAAGCATAAAATTACATCTAGCTAAATTCAGATGAGACTCAGGTGCACTGACCTGTTTATATAGCTTATAAGCGTTCTTTATATCTCCTGTTTTCTCACAGCAGGCAGCATAAATCTTAAGGGATTCAGAATCAAGATATTCCTTTGGAATTATTTCAAAGTATTCAATAGCGCCAGCATAGTCATTTTTCTGCATCAGAGAAATACCTTGTTTCTTAGTGTATTTAAGAATAATTTTCCCCTCATTATGTTTTATGGTCCTTTTCAAAGATTCAAAACTGGGGCGTTTTCCTAGTTTAATTTCTAGTTCTACTATTCTCTCCTCCACTACATCGTAGTCCCTGCAATATTCTTTATCCGTATTTTCTATCTTTTTAAGAATCCGAAGTTCTTCTCTTATTTTACCTTCTTTCCTCAATGAACATGCAAATTTTATTTTTTCCTCGACTATCATCTCTCTCTTTTCACTTTCCTGCATTACTTCCACAGTCCTATCTACTATAAATTCAACGAGAAAATCATAAAGTGCAAAAAGAGCCAAAGCGATTTCTCTAGGGCAGAATCCATCTGACAGAGTCTTATCTAATGCTTGTATAATCGATCTTACAAGTGGATCATTTTTTGGATTTAAACCTTCAGCGTTGAGAATCTCTCCCATTCTGGTCCGCGAAAATAGAAAACGCTCTCCTTTATTTTTAAAAATTGGACAGGTTTTACTTGATCTAGAGATACATGATCTGCCAGAGACGATAGCACAATCGATTTTGTTTTCATCCATAACTAATAACCTATATTCACAGTGCTTATCAGCTCCTTTGAATTTATTTATCCATTTTAATATCTCCAAGAACTCATCTGCATTTTCATTGACATTAGATGGAATACCTTCTTCTGCAACTACTTCAAGAACCCTTTGCACAATGTCATCATCTCCAAAATATTCCCTAATAAGGTTCTCGGTCCATGAAATTTTTTCATCCTTTACTTTTTTCATTTTTCTATATCCACTTGATTGTATAATACTATAAATAGTACGTTACTTATCAACACTAGCATATATAAATTCCTAAAATAGATACGTAACATCCTATGTTTTCTTTCGTTGAGCCTTTTCAGCATCCAGTTTTGCTATCAGATCATATAGTTGTTGTTTGGTGCTTTCAAGCATTTGAAATCTAAGCCAGTGTGGACAATATCCATCAAAAACTGCACAATTCTCATTTTGGTCATAGGCTATGGGATATATCGTGCATCCTTCAGGTCGATGGTCATAGATTGAGCACTGTATGCCGTTATGAAAAACGCATAGTCCATTTTTATTTTTTAATTGTAGATATCCCCCTCTGTTTTTTCTAACAAAAAACTTCGTGTCAAATCCTAATCCCTCTATTCGTTTTACATCCTCGTTTGATAAAATCATTTTGGTGCCTGCACAACACAAAATGCATTTTAACTCCATACAACAACTACTCATATTACCAGTTAATTACTACCGTTCTACCGTTTTAAAAGGATTTCTATCCAATTAAAAAGAAAACTATATGTGGATTAAGTTTATGCTGAGATGGTATATGGTGATATAACTGGAAATACCAACAGCTAGCGAAGTAAGAAAAAACATGGAGAAGATAGACGGATATGTGCTTCCGTCCGGTGGGCGGTATGGTGCATACTCCAACGACAAGGTTCTTGTCGCGATACACGAGGATGATGATGAGATCGTCTCTATATTCGATAGGAAGAAGAATAAATTTCTCCATCTGAGTAAGAATAGTATGATAGGTTGGAAATTTCTTAAAGAGATGTTGAAAGAAGGCAGTTTGTAATGGAGTGAAAAATCTATGACAGAAGAAAGAACAGATGAAAACGTGGTATATGTTGGAAGCAAACCACCAATGAGTTATGTACTTGCAGTAATATCACGGTTCAGTGACTCGGATGATGTTGTAATAAAGGCTAGAGGCAGGGCAATAAGCAGGGCGGTAGATATAGCAGAAATTACGAGAAACAGGTTTGCTACAGACACCGAAGTAAAAGAGATAAAAATCAGTACTGAAAATCTCACCAATGAAGAAGGTAGAACATCTAACGTATCTTCAATTGAAATATATTTAGTTAAAAAGAAGGACAAATAGATAGCAACGATGGATCTAATGTCAAAGTAGAAATATACCATTACAACCATTTTTTTTCAATTCCTTCTTCTTTGAACACAAGAGATGGTAAAAAACCATGTTTAAAGGCACTACCAAGGAACAGTTGCAGACGTCTACATCATAACCTTACTCCCCTTTTTTCTTAACAATGTGGTATTTCCTTCTGAATTTTCTATTGCATCGACTGCAAGTGATTATGCTGGATCTTGATTTTGTCTCGAATTGACGCCCGCAATTCGGACACTCTACCTTCTCACGCTTACGATTTGTCTGCATCATGTTCCTCTACCTTTTTCTTTCTTTACTCTTTATCTTGATTTTATAAGGTGATTTCTATATTCATTTTTCCTATGATCTCTTTATACCTGTTTCGAATAGTTACCTCGGTGACGCCTGCTACAACCGCTATTTCACATTGTGTTCTCCGTTCACCACAAAGAACAGATGCTATGTAGAGAGATGCGGCTGCAATACCGATTGGACTACGTCCGCTAACAATCTCCTGATTTGTTGCTTCTTTGATTATTTCCAATGTCTTCGTTTGAACATCATTACTGAGCTTTAACTTGCTACAAAACCTGGAGACATATTCCATAGGTGATGGCGGCATCTTTTTTAACCTTAATCCGCGAACAATCGCTCGATAGTTTCTCCCAATTTCTTTCCTTGACAAATTTGATGCATTAGCAATTTCCTCAAGAGTCCTTGGTACATCACACTGCCTACATGCC
>JAUXAU010000008.1 GCA_030619765.1 Thermoplasmatota archaeon | reverse complement strand
GGGGTCCCTCATCAGCATACTTTAAGCTCCACTTTTTATCTTTTTGTAAAAATCTAAAAATCGGTAATTATCCTCTACATTATTATCATTGGTTATCTGGGCTTTATTCTGATGACGTCTTTCTCGCTCTCGTGCTCTTTCACATTGCCTACAAGAACCTCGATAACCAACCCCTGATTGATGTTCATATCTACGGAACTTGATTATCGGTAAAACCCGTTTACAAACACTACATTTCTTCTCAGTTATGGTATTTTTTTGCATAGAACCACATTTTAACATTTGAATTAATGCCCCTTGAAATCAACCTAATAAATTTTCGATTTAAATTATTATCTCAATAACTTTTCGAACTCAATCTACAATCTCACGACATTTATTCTTCTATATCACTCGGATGTAGTCTGTACCTTCGAACAATGTCCCATCAAAAAGTTTACCATTAACCGTTATCACCACGTTCTCTCCGGGTTCAAGGATGTCTTGTACTTCTTGTCTGTTGAATTTAACCATGAGATCGGGTATGCCATCTTCATCATAATCACTTATGTTGGTGGGGTGATCCTCTGCAGATACAACATCATTAAGCAGTATTGTACCAATGTTAATGTCTGTAACATCATATCCATCTGGTAGTTCTATGTAGCATGTAATCCACTTTCCACTGCTATTCAGGTTTAAAGTATCAGGATCGATGTCAACACTTCCTAAGATGATTACTTCAAAGGTAAATATTTCCGACGTTGCTCGATTGTCATTAGTATCATTTGCCCAAATGAAATAACTATATTCCCCAGGAATTACATATGAATCATTCAAGTAGTATTTTTCAGATGTAGTACCCTTGTTCATTGTTAAATTAACGGTAGAAAATCCATCTGGTCCACTAATATTTACATTAACAGTGTTGACTTCGATATTATCAGTTACCATACAGCTTATATTGATATATCCTTCAATAAATGTCCGATCTGGAACAGCTGAAACCACTGTTATATCAGGGGGAATATAATCCATAACAATCATTACATTTATAGACTTACTACCCGCATCAGAAGACTCAATGATGAAATTTCCAGTGTACGTCCAACCACCATCAATGACTGGAATGACACCTGAAACACCAACAGAAATTGTATTATCTACAGGAACAGTAAAATCATTGGGAGTAAAACTAAAGGTCGAACCATCGATAATATTTCCATAATTGTCTTCCATATCGGTTGCATATATCGTAATTCCATGTGTAGTATCAAACCTCGATGATACTTCAAATGTTTCCTCGATGGTATCACCATATTCTGCGTATATTTTCATTTCTTTAGGGGTAACATCCATAACAGGTGCTATAGATAGTGGTGAACTGAAAATTGTTAAGGCACCCTCCATTGCTGTTACGACTACATCAGTTGCATATACCTCTTCATCTGTTATCTCTCCTTCCCATGATTCGCTATAGACCTCCAGTCCATCTTGTTTTCCAATAACGGTTAATTTGTAATCACCGGTACCTGTCCCAACAAGTTCTATCCGGTAACTTCCTGCTTCTATCTGGGGTAAGTCGATTATTTGTTCCCCATTTACAATTTCGTAGGACGAACCTGGTATTTCTTCTTCTATTTCTCCCATCCAGTCACCGTTTTGATCGTATATCTTGCCAGTATGTCTTCCTTGCTGATCATAGACATGAAGGTCAGCATACGACGCCAAAATTATGGACATCCATAGTTCCGCTCCTGGAGAAAGAGTGCGAGTTTCTAACGCGAGAAGTGCGAAAGCAGTGGCAATATTTGGATCCCCCTCACTTCCATGCCATATATAAGTATTTACCCAGTGCCCATCATCATGTTGAAGTGATACGATCTTGCCATACATCTCTTGATACCAATCGTGCGATGTCCCGCCAACAATAATATGTGTCTTACCCATCATCACAAGTGCCTTGGCTATGGTGCAATAATAATAATAAAGGAAGCGGAGATGCTGAGAAATCGGTCTCATATTGGGGTTTTCATCCCATGTGTAATAATTTTTAAACCAGTTTAAAGCATTGGTGACTCGACTGTCAGAATTAGAGAGACCACACAATTTGTAACTCCATATACCTGCAGCAGTCATGCTTCCATAGGAACCATCTGATGAAAGGCTATCTTCTGGCGTATATTGTAACCCTCCATCTGGATTCTGGCAACGTTCTACAAATATGATAGCTTTTTGCCACAAGGGATCATCATCTGTAATACCCGCTGCTGCCAACGCCATTAGTGCCCATTGCGTATTTGATAGATCTGGTCTGTCATAGTCATCACCCTCATATCCAAAACCCCCATACCAGCTATGGCTACTAGTATAGCCCTCATCTTCATCAAATTGTGAGTTGTAGAGCCAGTTTGCTGCGTTTTCTATATAAGTTGTATACTTATCTGGTTCATTTGTTTTATCTGCTGCAACTAATGACAGTATCGCCAATGAAGTCTGATATGTTCTATACCAATATGTACTATAAATAGAACCATCTCCATGGACATGTCCGCCATCAAGAATCCAATTCATAGCATCATCTATATCAGGGTCTGATTCGGTATAACCGTAGTTAAGAAATGCAAGAACGCACATTGCCGTTATACCTACATCGCTATTCCAATCACCACTAGCACTCTGTGTTGTACGAAGATATTCTAAACCCTTATCTATTGCATTTTCTCTAACAGCCGTGAGTTCAAATGCTTCAAAGATTTCAGGACCCCAATATAGTGGGCTTGTATAACCAAAGCCAAAGTAGGCTATACACATTGTTCCGGAACTTGTATCAAATGTCATGCCTTCGTAGGGACCATTGCTTGATTCGGGTAAATCTACTAGATCTACTAGATTTTGTCTTTGTCCATTAATATTATTAATATCCCAAGGGGAAGTTGTAGTATCTATCCAATAAACATATGGATCATCACCATCATGACCACGGATAAAATAGCATTTATCATCTATAAAATCAATTCCCTGTACCTTTGATTTTCCGAGACTATAATCTTCGATATATTTAAAACCAATATCTGGATCTGGATTAAATGAAAACTTATATACACGGGATGGATTTTCAAAATAAGTAGAGAAATAATAATACCCATCATAATAGGCTCCTGAACTGGCACCTGTTAGATAATCTCCATTACTCTTTTTTAAATCAAATTTACTACCCTCAAGTTCTGTCAGATCCGAAATCTCGAATACGTGACAATAAGCTTTATTGGGTGTTCCAGGTATAAGTGGGTTCCAATTACTTCGTGGAACAAAAAGATAGTTATTACCAACACAAAACGGATCACCAAGATGGTCATCACCTGTTAATGACTTCTCATTAATTTTAGTAAATTTATTATTTGATTCGTCTAGTTCAGCTACGAAGAGTTTTCTCCAGCTGGTTATAAAGAAAAGTCCATTGTCATTACTTGCTATTCCCTCTTGTGATGCAACATCAAAGTCATACTCCCAACGTTGTTCATATTTAAAGGGACCTGATGGATCTCCGCTGATATTCGGTACGATACTTGCTCCAAAAAACAACATTATTATTCCAAAAACCATGGCCTTCTTACTAAAATTATTATTATTTATATGTTTCATATTTCGTTCACCCACACATAGCATAAAACGGCTTGTATATAACTTTATTCATATTAATAAATGAATAGAGTTACATTATCATAGAAAATGCAGAGTAAATTTCATATCAACAATAAAAAAGAAATACTCACCTGATATAGAGATAGTATTAAAATCAACTCAATTGAGGTTTTTGCTAAGGAGTATGGCTAATTAGTTAAACACAATAAATAATTCAACGGATTTTCCAGTTATCCCTGATTCTCTAATATTAAGGTCCTGTTTCCTCAGGTCCAAAATTTAAGAAACCTAATGGATCATTTTGATTGTTGTATTCTGTGGAAATCCAAGTAGAACTACGAACGCTTTTTGAAATACGAACTTCATCAATAACCCCATGCCAATGAGAAGTAGAGCATATTCTTCCTATATTTACATTAACACCAACACTTGTCATACCTGTAACAGTATCAGAAGCCTTAGAATACCCATTGACATAGAGTTCCATATCTCCATTATCGTAAACTCCGACAACATGATAAAAAATGGAAGTATTATAAGTTTCACCTGCTGTTATTCTCACTGGTCCACCTGGAACGTTATAACCTACATAAAAAGCCCACCCTTCGTCTCTAAAATCTTCAAGTAAGTACCCAGCCTTCTGACCAGATTGATGCTTTCCCACAATACTTCTTTCTTCTGTCGCACCACATAGGCTATCTTTCTTTACCCAAACACTTATTGTCATTGTATCATACTCTAAATCTGATGAATCTAGGACATCGATATAGTCATTTGCGCCATCAAAATAATCTGCACCATCTATTATACCAGATGAATCCTGTGATACACCAATAGGATTTCCATCCATATTATTAGAAGTACTATCGTAATGAACCCCTGAAGTCTCCTGCAAATGTTGAACCATCATATAATCAGAATCCCAAACGTCCATTATATTCTGTTGGTTACTACAGTAAGGATTGCCATAATAAACCCATACAGTTGTATTTTTTGTTGAACTTAATGAGGTTATATCTACCCAAGTAGCAAGTTTTCCAGATAACCCATCATAATTTTCAATTTCATGAAACAGTTTTCGAGAAACACCTGATTCTTCCATAAAGAGTATATCATCGCCATCATCCTGAGCCTTATCACACAGATCAGAATCAATTGTACTTATGAGTACAGGGAAATTCGTAAGATCACCATTGACTTTTGTGTGATTGATAGTGATTTGTTTTCGATAATGCCAACCCTCGTCAAACGGATTAAACGGCGCTTCTTCGGTTGTAAAACTAAAGATTTTCTTGGTCCAATGGGTTCCATCAGTGACATCAACATGCCAAATATACTCTGTAGAATAATCAAGTCCGCTGACATCCACATTGTATGTTCCATCACCAACACCTGTGCCGCTGCCAGATCCAATGTCTGGTGAAGTCTCAACTGTGTAGTCCATTAGATCACCCTGTGGATCTCTCAGGTGGAAGCTAAGTTGAGTAAATGGCATAGGAACATTTCTTGCACCATCTGGTGGTGAAGGATCTGACACAATTGGTGCTACTGCTTCTGTGGTAAATGTAAAAGAGGTATCAACCCAATTATTCCCATCGTTTACCTCCACATACCAGGTGTACTCTGTTAAGCCTTCTAATCCACTAACTGGAACCGTATAAACCCCGTTTGGCTTAAGATGCCCATTGCCAGCGCCAATGTCAGGTTCTGTTGTAACACTATAACTCATGAAGTCATCTTCTGGGTCGTCGAGTTTAAAACTCAACTCAGAGGTTAAAACTGGTATATTCTTTGCTCCGTCTAAAGGATAAACCGCATTTATTTCTGGCGGATAATTCGGCGGATAGTATTCAATGCGTTCTGCATTGACAGAAGCAAATAATGCAAATCCTATCAACCCATAGACACCCATAAAGGGGGGTAAGGAAAAAGTGAAACCAATTCCCCAAAATCCGAGAGCTATTCCTTTCTGTTGACCATAAGCGATAAAACCAGTTTCAGAACGTAACCCGCCACAAGATGTTATTGCCTCCTGAGCTCTCCACCATACGAATAACCGTGGAATAGGAGTCATAAGAATGGGAATAAGCCGTGGTAACGCAATAATAGGGAGTAATGCCCCTGATCCTGTGGAAACAAACGTACAAAACAATTCAGAGCCCCTACTTGGTAACAAAGGGAAGGACACCAATCGGCGGCCATGTATCGCCCAAGACGGATATAAACATAATTGGAGTGTATCCTGTGATAAACCCGCAGGTAAGAGGTTATGCTCATCAGCAAGTATGATGATCTCATGTTGCAACTGCTGTGTTTTATTAGATAAAGGGTCACGAGATATTTCAATTTGAAGATCTTTTATTTTGTTGTATAAAAACTCTGTCTCGTTGAGAGACATGGCCATCTCTTGCGAGGGTTCTCCAGGAAATCCAAACGTGTAACATGTTACTACCACATTCTCTTGTGATTCACAAACATCTGCAACATCGGTAGATACTTGATATGAGCTCTCCACCTGCAATCCAATGATATTTGGTACAACACTTGCTCCAACAAACAAAACTATTATTCCCAAAACCAAGCCTTTCTTCAACAATTTATTTTTATTCATTTCATCAACTCTCTTTTGTTACTATATAAAAGTAACATATATAAAGGTTTATAAAAATAAAAAAGATAGTTTTCTTCTTAAAAATTAAGCGTTATTCAATGACATTCTATCCTTAAAAACAACTACATATAAGTTGAAAAAGATCCAAGCTGCAAAACATTTACCACAAAAGTGAATAGCCAAAGAGATAACAAAAACCGGATCATTAAACTCCTAACTTTCAATATCAACACCTACTTCCAACTCACCATGTAAATGTTTATCACTATTCCTATAAATAATTATCGTGTAAAAATGCCAAAATGAAAAAATTCTATTATCTTTAATGCAACATTTTCTTCTTATCTTCCTATATGAGGAAGATAATTTTAAATGGCCCTCTATGGAAGCCATGCCGATCTAAAAAATCTATGGAAGGGTCAGAATAAAAACATATATAGAGAATCCGGTGATACAGTTAATGGAGAGGACTTGTTGATACGGTTTGACTGATGAATAAAGAAACCCAAAAAGTGGAAGATATCATTATCTGTCCCGAATGCGGGAATAACCATATTAACAAAGACTATTCTAGGGGGGAATTGGTATGTACCGACTGCGGCCTTGTCATCGATGATGATCTAATTGATCAGGGTCCTGAATGGCGTGCCTTCGATAAGGAACAACGACAGAAGAGGGAGCGGACTGGGTCTCCGATGACGTATACCATTCATGATAAAGGTCTCAGTACTGTGATAGGTTGGGGGAATAAGGATTCCTATGGGGGCTATATTCCAACGAGAAACCGGGCGCAGATGTATAGGTTGAGGAAGTGGCAGAGGCGAATCAGGATTAGTAGTGGTATGGAACGAAACCTCGCTATTGCCCTTTCTGATCTTAACAGAATGTCATCAAATTTAAGTCTTCCGAGAATAGTGAGGGAGACAGCTGCTATGATTTATCGTAAAGCAGCATTGAGGAATTTGGTCCGTGGGAGAAGCATACTAGAGACTGCTGCTGCATCCTTGTACGCCGCATGCAGACAGTGTCATGTGCCAAGGACACTTGAAGAAATAGCAGAGGTATCACAGACATCAAGGACAGTAATTGGGAGAAACTATCGAGCTCTTGTACGTGGGTTAGGGTTAAAGATGATGCCACCAGCTCCCCAGGATTTTATATCAAGATTCTGCAGTAAGTTAGGGCTCAGTGGTGATGTCCAAACGAAGACGTTGGAGATACTCAAGGAAGCATCAGGCCGAGAGCTTACTAGCGGACGTGGTCCATTAGGCATCGCAGCTGCCTCTCTCTATATCGCCTCTGTTCTTTGTGGAGAACGAAGAACACAACGTGAAATAGCAGATATAGCAGGCGTTACTGAGGTAACCATTCGGAACAGGTACAAAGAACTAGTGCGAAAAATGGATATAGAAATTGTACTGTAGAATTAAAGGTATGTACCAAACCGTCTATGATTGGAAAAAATATGGAAAACCAAAAACACTAAATAATCAGAGACTATTGAGACATACAAAAGAATTTAAGGAGAATAAAAAGAAATGGATTCATTAAATCATGATAAACGCAAAAGGAGAAACCCGTTTGATCTTGCTACGTTATGATAAATTTTTCCCTTTTTTATATAAAAAACCTTAAATATTTCATATAATATACGGGATGTTGAGTGCATCCGGAAAGAAATTTCAATCCTTTCCTCCTCTAATATAAATTTGGACTATTTTTGATTCTTTTCGGTTGCTTCACTTTACAGGTGATATCATGAATTTGATAGACGAATGGGATAACGATATGGGAAGGCGGAAGGCAGACACGACACGCGATAACTACAAATCGCAGCTCCGCATGGTACTCTTGGATCTAAACATGACGGTTGATGAGTTCGTAGTGTTCGCCAGGGACAAGGTGCCGTTCCACAAAAAGATGAGGAGGTACTTCGAGGATCTTCCTCTCGCCCCACTGACGAGAAACCTCAGAATATCGGCGGTGCACTCGTTCCTCACATTCATGGATATAGAGTTCGACACCTCGGTCATTGACGCCGATCGAAGCCGAACAAAACAGGGGATTTTCACCGCGGAGATCCCCTCCCAGCATCGCCTCTCCGAAATATTTGAAAAGGCGGTCATCAAAGAAAAGGTTGCCATGTCCCTCCTTGCTTTCTGCGGACTGCGGCCGATGTTGGCGACACATATACAAGTGAAGGATATTGATTGCAGGATAAACAACGGCAAGGTAACCTTTCCAAGGTTGCCTGTGAGGATAAACGTTCAACATAACTATCCGGGCAATAAGGCAAAACTTGAGTTTTTTGTGTTTCTTATTGAAGAGGGAGCCGAGTACATCAAGGCATGGCTTGAAAATCAGGAAGACATCAGTATGGATGCGGAGATATTGGGTGTTCACAAACGGACGATTCAGTATTGGATTACCAGTGCATTTCATCGATGCAATTTCAGGCAGAGGGCGTATGTTCTCAGAAGCTATTTTGATAACGGCCTCTCATCTCTCGACTCTTACAAGAGGGCGTTCTATATGGGCCACACGGGGGACCTCACAACGAGGTACACCCTCAGGAAGCAGTTGTCTCCAGAAAGTATCGACGAGTTACGGAAGGAGTTCAAAGCAAAGGTAGAACCAAGACTGACAGTAAGAAAGGTTGCATGAGGTACTGCAAATACTGCAAATGGAAAATTTAGAAGGAGAGGAAACATCGTTAAGAAAAAAGGAAAATAAAGTTATGATGTAAATGCCTGTGAATGTTCTATGGTAAATACCCTTAAACATGTTTTTTACCATCTCTTGTATTCAAGGGAAAGGGGATTGTAAAAGTATTTTTTCATTTTGGCATTTTGACAGGTTGTGTTTATATATGCTAGTGTTGATAAGTAACGTACCATCTATAGTATTATACAATCAAGTGGATACAGAAAATGAAAAGAGAAAAGTAAAACAATGAAGACAAAATGCCCAAACATTAGAAGATGCCAGGGAGAAAGTTGCACATGATTGAAATATTGGCCATAGGTAAAAAAGCTCCAAAGCCATATTGGGATGTTGCCAGGAAAAATAGGACAGAATCTATTTTAGAGCAATCAAAAGACGGACATTGGATGATGATATGTTATATATGCCTGATTTGACTGAGAACGAAATAGAAGCATATAGAAAAAACAAGATAACATCACGCTATATCGCCAACAGTACAAATCTGGTGGTAATTGCCCTATTTAGCGTCGAAGTGAAAGATAGGGATACATTATTGGTTTTTGAAATTGTATTTGATCCATGTCTTTATCCCGAAGGTGAATGGAAACAACGACAAGAGGCATACTATCGCGATAATATCATAAATTTTCTTCTGATTGACTCAAGTAGTGGGGTAATCAAGGCGATGCGCAGTTTCAACATGCCCATCAAACTGAGAGAAGTATGGTTGAAATCTTGGAATAGGTCTTATCTGGTGGAGAACTATTCCGAGATATATAAAAAATGGAAAAATCGTATAGATCTAACCTACTCTGTTGACGAACTGTGGAATGATGCAAAAGATAGCGGGGTTCTTGGAGAATATGGTAAATTGACAGAAAAATCGTTTGATCTATTTCAAACCATTCAATTAGAAAATGGGGGGAATATAGAAGATGGAGAGGAAAACGAAATTATTAAAAAAGCACAATTAGAAGGGTTTGTCATAAAAGGCAAAAAGTATCATTCTCCATTACCAAAAGAAATTGAAAAGTTCTATTGTTACACAAGAGATGGCGGCCATAGTATCATCGCAGTTGTTGAAAGTGAATATGTAGAAGGAGAAGTAGAAAATGGTTTTTTATGCCCTATTCCCGTAAAAACTTTTTTCAAATATAAATGGAAAATCAAAAATGAATATCTATGGTCTAGTGTCCCATATGATAAAGAAACTGGTGTAGAAACTGAAGATGGAGATAGCGAATGGTAATTAAATCCAAAATTCAAGTATTGAGTTTCAATGATAAATCAACCTGTAGCAGCCACAGAGTTTAGTACACATTGAATTTTGGTATAGAGCTAAGGTAACTCTTCCGAAGGTCCCTATGGTCGATGTGGTAGTAAATATCAAACACCTCTTTTGGCTTGTCTCCTCTGAGCTCTCCGATATACTCCCTGGTCATTCCCGCCTGCCTGAGATACGTAGTAAAACAATGCCGGAAGTTATGAGCCGTGAAATGATCCTCTATCCTCTGTGATTTTTTATCATGGATACCAAACTGTGCCGCCCATTTTGTTATACGAAAAGCAATAGCCCTCCTGTGTAACCTGTGGCCATATTCACTTACAAACAATGCAGATTCCCCTGGTTTTGCTATCATCTTACGCCTCGCCAACCATCGTTTCAAAAGACGCTCGGTCTCCTCATCAAAGTACACCTTCAGATTAGTACGTTTATGAAACATGCCATCTCCTTTCAATGTAATAGAGTTGTCCTCAAAACTTATTTCATCGACATCAAGGCTCACCAACTCATCCAATCTAAAACCGGTTTTAACAAACAAGGTACAGATAGTTTTATCCTCTAGATTAATAATGCTATTCAGAAAACGCGACATCTTATCCACATCTATAATCTTCCGCTTCGAAGGAACAGCCCCCTTTTTGTACGATTTAAGATTCATCTTCCTAACAGTAAGAACAATATTCTGCTTGATAACCCCATCATATTCCAAATAGCTATAAAGATGATTCAAAGCAGAAAAACATACATTTAACCGAGAAAACGAACGCACCCCGTTATCCCTTAAATGGTCGATAAACGCTTCTAGCAGATCCTTATTTTCCATCCCATCAATATCCACAAGATACCGGCTCTTGCTATTAAGAAACCGCCTGAAAAATTTAACCGCATTGGTATATACTTCAATAGTCTTTTCCGACATCCCCCGGCGTGTGCAGTGTTTTACAAATCTCTGTATAATCTGGTCATCGCTTACCTTATCCATATAAGACCCCCCTTACTTCTTCGAACAAGTCCATAACTGAAGAGGTTATCCAACTGTTGGTTTATCAATCGTACCGATACAGCATCACCATGGTCAATGTGTAAAAGATCAAGTAACTCATGCTCCTTAACAACATCTCTTTCTTTCAAAAGATTGATGAGCTCATGTTCATACTGCCTGACACCATCAAAAGAACTTTCATCCTGAAACTGACGGTTTTTTAAATTCTTGAGATCTTCCTCATACCTATCAGTCAAGACATTCAGCATCTTAACCCGCTTAGACAGAGCAAGGTTTTCATTCCTTAACTGGGTGTTTTGCCCCTCCAACTCACCTAACCGTCTGTTCAAGTCCCCTTGGGAGGCAGCCATACTCTCATCTCCAATGTAGTTTTCTACGACATTCAGGACGTACTGGGATATAGAGAGCCCTGATTTTTTCGCCAGCTTTTTCCATCTATTCGCCATTTTATTTGTGGGTACATAAACATAGATGGACCTTTCCTTTACAGGAGTTCGTTTTTCAGTCATAATATTCTACCAATAATATATATGTCGTGTTGGCTATATATAGCTTACTGGTAGACTATTACCGAAACAAAGAATTTTGGATAACCACTGATATTGATGATGTAGATTGTGATGGTATGCCTGATTGGTGGGAAGAACGATATGGTTTTGACCCTTATGATCCAACTGATGCAGAGCGAGATGAAGACGGAGACGGTTATACAAATGTTGAGGAATACAATGATGGTAATAATCCACTTAAACGTATCTCTTCACTGCAAGAAATAGTATATAAATTAAGAGAAAACTGGAGTTATCTAATTATATCGGTAATTTTATTTATTTTGATAATAGTATTATCAATATATGGATTAAAGAGGCAGAAAACATGACAGCAGCCCATAGTAAATTACCCTTTGTTGCAATAGTTCTGTTAGCATGTGTAGTATTGTTTTTTTCTTTTTGGAGCATTATCTATGAAGATCAATGGCTTCAAAGCATTTTGGCACTTTATGGTATTTTGATAATACTTTCAGTTGTGTTGGTATCTTTAAGTTCAAAGAAAAAACCGAAAGAGTTTAACAATGCTGCAAAAGAATTTAAAAAAACATTGGGAGGTAAACTGTATCATTTTAAATGTCCAAGTTGTAACGGAATTTTCGCTATTAAAAAATCAAAACGTGACAACAAAAAACCTTTTACATTAACCTGCCCTGATTGTGGAAATGTTGGCACAATACCTCCTTCGCCTAAGTTAGTGGAGGAAGAAATTCCTGAACAGAAATCTGTTAAAACGCGTTTCGAGTGTAAAAACTGTGGAGAGTTTGTTTCCATTTGGGCAGAAGGAACTGATTTATTTCAAAAAATGAAAATCCATTCATGTCCGTACTGTGGTAAAAAACAGTCTATGGATATTATCTAGGTTCTGTGCCTGATTTTTACCGCTTCCCCTCTTTTTGTTTCTCTCATCTCATTTCCGTTCATCTGAGCTACACCAACACCACATGTTTTATTGTTTTTTAACACAATTAATTCATCACCAATTCTAATTGATTCATCTGCATCTTTTATTCCAGGGGCAAATACAGATCCTTTCAATGTAAAATCATCGTGTATTTCTACCCAGTATTTCCCAGAATTAGCAATTTTTCTTGCCCCTTCCATGGTTAGTGAAATCAATCCCCGTTCCTTTGTTACCATTCCTAGTTGTTTATTATCATCAATTATTTTTTGATAGGGATACTTTCCTTTTATCTTGCAGTTTTTTAAGAGTTTTTCAGCAATTTTTCTACCAAATTGATAGGATGCAAGAGCCTTCATATTTTCATAAACTCTTTTTGATGACTTAACTATATCATATTTACTTGTCACTTTCTTTAACACATCTGACAATTCATCTAGTGATTCTTTTGAAGTAGCCTTCCCAATGCAAGTATCTATCGGGTTTTTTATTAAATCGATAACAAAATCTCGAATATCTGATGGTACATGTACTATTACTTTATCATAGACATTAATCTCTAGATACCGTTTCAATAGATTCCGTATCATCTTTTTTTCATCTTCATCCCAATGTCCTGTAACTGCTATGTCATATACAGAAGCAGGGTATGTTAATTCCAGCTCTCTTGGAACAATTCCTAATGGAGAGGTTATTATTACCTCATGAACTATATGTGGGTTCTTTGAGTTGAATACTCTTTCTCTAAATAGCCTGTGGGATTTTGAAAATGAATACGGTTTTTTTGCTGAACAGGGGAGAAAAAGCAATATTTCCGCATCTTTTGGCTTCTGATATCTTTTTATTACGCGCTCTTGAAATCGTTTTATTTCAGGTCTAAACAAAGATTCCTTTGATGTGGCAAGTAGCTTATTTTTACGTACTATCGGCGTTCTTTCTTCTAAAAAATTATAATATTGAAAATCCAAGATTCTGAGAATAGATGCTAGGCTGGGGTCAGATCTAATTCTTGTTTCAACAAGTTCACGTAGATTGCCAAGAGCAATAGCGTTTCTCACCTGTTTTATTTCGTCTAATAGAGCAAAATAGTTATGATTTAATATCTGTAGATAATCCATCTCCAAGGCTTTTCCATCTATCTTGCTGCAGGACGGACAACTACATGGTAGTTCATTCAATTCGTTTTTATTGAGACTACCAGTAGGAAATAATAATATTTCATTTCTCGCAGCAATAATTGCAGAAATCGAATCAAAAAAATCCACTCCTATATATGCTAGTAAAGAAAAACTAGAAGGGTTCCCAATACATGGGGTATACATCATTCTTTGATATCCTATTTTTTCCCTAAGTTCTGTAATAAATTCTACAAATTTTGATTGTTGAGATAAAAGTTGAAATGCATTTACAACGACAAATAACGAAGCATCATTATCTTTTAAAACATCACTTATAACTTCTTTATTTGCAGGTATTAAACAGCATTCGTAGGTTTTTTTATTATATTCTACTGAACTCAAATGCAATTCTTTTGACACATCTTTTGGATAAACCAAATAATTATCAACCGATAATTCTCCTTTACCTTTGTCCGGTAAAGATGAAAACGCACTATTACCAATTCTTATTGTTGGTTCTTTTCTTTTCTGATTATCATTGGTTATCAAAATATCAGAAAAATTTGGTGCTTTAATCCTAGATGTATTTACAAAAAGTATGTTTGGAGTAGTAACTCTTTTATGCTCTATTATAAGTTCTCCGATTCTTGCAGGACCATCTCTGTTTTTTACGCTAAACTGCATTGTTTGAAGATGTATATATTCATCTTTAAAGAAAGTTTAGATGATTAGTGTCTAAAGTATCGCTGCCCTGAAAACACCATGGCTATACCATGTTCATCTGCCGCTTTGATGACTTCATCGTCTCTTATGGATCCGCCGGGTTGAATAATGGCTTTTACACCTGCCTTTGCGGCAACATCAACCGCATCTCTAAATGGGAAAAATGCATCACTAGCCATAATAGATTCTTTGATATTCTCTTTGCCCTTGTGTGTTGCAATCCATGTAGCGTCAACTCTGGAGGTTTGCCCTCCTCCAATAGCTATTGTACGTGTATCTTTTACAAAAAGAACGGAGTTGGATTTCACATGTTTTACGCATTTAACTGCAAATTCCATGGATTCCAAATCTTCTTGCGACGGCTTCTTCTTCGTAACAATCTTCCAGTTCTTTTTATCAGATAAATAAGTATCCCTTTCTTGGGCTAGAAATCCTCCTACAACGCTTCGGAAGTTTGTGCCTTTTCTTTTAAATTTTTTATCTAAATCTTTTAATTCAAGCAGTCTAAGGTTTTTCTTTTTCCCAAATATTGATAGCGCTTCTTTACTGAACTTTGGTGCAATAATAACTTCTAAGAAATAGTTGGAAAGTTCTTTGGCAACATCTTTCTTTACTTCGCTGTTAAAAGAGATAATACCTCCAAACGGAGAGTATACATCAGTTGTATATGCCTCTTCCCAAGCCTGCAACAAGTTATTTGAGCTAGCTATTCCACAAGGAGTGGCATGTTTTACAATAACACAGGTTAGATCAGAAAATTCTTTTATACATTCTATAGCACAGTCAGAATCTAAGATATTATTAAAAGACAGTTCTTTTCCCTGGAGTTGTTTAGCATTGGATATACAAGGTTCCTCCACTATTGGAAGTGCTTTATAAAACGCACCTTTTTGATGAGGATTTTCACCATATCTCATGTCTTGGATTTTTCTCATTGTGAAGGTATGGTTTTCAGGTAAGATTTCATCTGTCCATTTCTTCCTAAAATATTGTGATATTATCGAGTCATATTGAGCAGTATGGGAAAAAGCTTCAATTGCAAGTCTCTTTCTATGCTCCAAACTTACTTCTTTTTTTGATTTCAAAATTTTAAGAATCTCATTATATTGTTTGGGCTTTGTTAATACTATAACATCTTTGTAATTCTTTGCAGATGCCCTTATCAGTGTGGGTCCACCTATGTCGATATTTTCTATAACTTCTTCAGTGCTTACGTTTGGTTTTTGTATAGTCTCTTCAAATGGATATAGGTTACACACAACTAGATCTATCGTTTTTATGCCATGTTTTTTTAGCGAGCCCATGTGTAATTTTTCATCTCTTTTTGCAAGTATTCCCGCATGAACAATTGGATGAAGAGTTTTTACTCTACCATCAAGCATTTCGGGAAATCCTGTCAATTCTGAGATTTCTTTGATTTTTACCCCTGAATCTCGTAAAACAGTAGCAGTTCCACCTGTTGATATAATACTTATGCCAAGTTTAGACAATTCTTTTGCAAAATCAACTATGCCTTTTTTGTCAAAAACACTAATCAGAGCATATTTGTTTTCCATTACTCTTGCCTAGTGAGCATATGAGAGAAGTTCATAAACATTTGGGTTAGTTTTTAGATTTTTCGTTTTCAATTGCTTCGACTAAACTCATTTTTCCTTTTAAAACTTTTAATGCAATTTCCTTTGATATGGTGTATTTTCCTTCTGTGAGTTGTCTACTCTGTTGTTGTACGTTTTTTATTGCACCTCTCGTAGGTTCTAAAGGCAGATTTGTTTGAACCTTCCCTCCAGATAATAACGCAATAGCAGCAGCAGCTTCCCTATTCCTCTCAGAACGTCCCGTCTGTTGAGAAGGTGTTGTACTCGTTTCATCAACAATTTCAATAGGTATTTTTAATGAAATGAGGGAGTTTATTATTCTGTTTCGCGTAATAATTGAACCATGTCCTATACGAATATAAGCTTCTTTTGATGGATATACTTTCAAAAGACGCTTTATCGAATATACGACTTTTTCAGGAGAATCAACCTGTATTTTTTGCAGCAGAATATCGTCCCCAACTATGGCAATACCTGGACGTTCGCCGGGATCTATTCCAACAAAAATCTTTGAATAAATTTCTTTTCCAGTGAGTTTTTGCATAGCTAGATCTACAGCATGATCAATGGAATCATAGGTATCGGTGGCAATAGTTTTTTGAGATTTAATATCCTGTCTTTCCTTTTGGGAGGTTAATATTACACCAATTCTTTTTGGTATATCTTTTGGCGAGGGAAGTGAAACATAGGCTAATTTGCGTTTTTTTAATACCTTTATAATATCATGGTAAAGAGAAAAATCCTTGGTATAAACTCCCAGTGTTTTCATTCAATTAAAATATCAAATATTGGGGATATATACGTTTCCACGTTTTAAACAATTGATTTTGGAAATAAAAAAGATTACTGACTTAAAAACCAGGAAGTGAAATCAGGAAGTCCTCCATAGAAAATAAATACCAATAATATTATCGAAATTGTCAACAAAATTGACCATACAATCCCGTTCCAACGTATCACTTTGACTCCATCCAGAGGACCAAATGGTAATAAATTAAATGTTCCTAATAACGCATTGACTAGACAGATAAATCCAAGAACTTTGCCTATAAAACCTGCCTCAAAAAAAACAAAATGGTATAAGACATATGTTATAACAGCGATTATTATGTTTGCTGATGGTCCTGCAGCAGCTATTCGCCCTGTTTCAAAATTTCTTGTTTCTCCTCTGAACATTACGGCCCCAGGAACGGCTAAAGGAACACCCATAAGAAATGCTAATACAAGTGATAACAGCAAACCCCGTGGATACATTCTAAACTCAGACCAAAGTCCATATTTTTGTGCCATAAATTTATGCGAAAGTTCATGAACAAAAAAAGCTGTCACAATACCTAAAAACGATATGGGAATAGATAAGAGTAGAGAACCTATATCATTAAAGCCTGAGAATAGGTTATTCTTGGAAATAGTAAAAGAAAAAGCTATTGTTAAAACACCCATCGCTATGAGAATATGAGTTATTTCAGTTCTGCTAAACTCTCCTGGCTTTCCTATATCAAGAGTACCTTTGGGAAAGTACATGTATTCTCTAGGTGATAAATCATGAAATGAAGTGTAGATCTTTCTTCTCTCCTTCATGCCCCCCTCAATTACTTTTACGATTTATGAATGTTTGGGAGTTAAATAATCATCCGGCAAATCCAAGGCTTAAAATATATGGTAAAGCTATAAATGTACCTATCATACTGCCCAGATTTGCTAATGCTACAACCATAAGAAGCCTTATAATTTTGTTATTAAAGAAATCTTTGATGTCATCCACTTTGCTTAAATTCTGGAAATCCTTTACTACAGGTTTTCTTAATTTAAATTCTACATAGCCAGCAACCCACCCAGCAGCTATAGCAGGATTTAACGAAGTAAGGGGAGCAGCTACGAAAGCAGTTGCTATTGAAAAGGGATGACCTCTGGCAATTGCCGTTCCAAGTGCTGACAAGCTGCCATTGATTAAAAACCACCATAACAATGCATCTGCTGCTCGGTCCCAGCCTCCAGTTAGAAAAAGATAAACGATTAATGCGACGAAAACAACAGGTATTGTATAACCAACAGTTTTCAAAACGCTAAAACGTTTTTTAGGGACGTATTCTAACTCAGTTAAATCAACATCCAATTTTTTCTTTTCCAAATGCTTTTTAATTCCATTAATATGACCTGCACCTACAACCGCTACTACTTTACCTTTTTCACTCTCGTTCAGAATTTTTTTGGCTATATATTCATCTCGCTCATGGATTAAAACATTAGCAATACTGGGAGCAATTTTACCAAATTCCTCCATCATAGCAGAAATTACATCTTGATCCATAAGTTCTTTCAAATCTAGTTCTTCTAGTTCCTCTTCATCATACCCTAAAATCGCCTTCATGAACTCCCATGTTAATCTAAACTTCTCTCTGACACCCATCTTTTTCCAAGCTCTTTTAAGAGTAACCGAGATATCTCTATCTACAAGTGCTACTTCCATATCATGTTTTTTAGCTTCATTCATAGCTGCAATCATTTCAGAACCTGGCTCTACCCCATATTCCTTGCCAAGTCTCCTTTGAATAGATGACAAAAATGTTTGCGCTAACATTAGATATGCATTATTTGATTTCAAAAGAGAAGTAATCGGAGTATTTTCCCATTTATCCTTTTTCGTTATTGCCTCATATCGTCTTTTGCAGAGTTCAACTGCTACAATATCGGGTTTATATTCTTCAATAACCTCTTTTACTTCTTTAACACTGTCCTTAGAGATATGTGCAGTACCAACGAGTATAATATTATCATTTATCTTAACTTGCAAAGTATCTCCTTTTCATTCTAGTATGTAAATACTTCAAAAGACTATTTAAATTTCAGCCTCAAAATCTTCTACTGTAGCAGTAAACTCTTCATCTGATTTTATTTTACCCTGTTCCCTCAAGATCTCTTTTGTCAATAACCAATAGATAAGTGCGAGAGCTCGCCGTCCTTTGTTATTGGTTGGTATAACTAAATCGATGTATCTGGTTTCATTATTGGTATCACAAAGTGCTATAACAGGGATTCCAATATTTTCAGCTTCGTGCAGAGCTTGTATGTCGGCCAATGGATCAGTTAATAATATTATCTCTGGTTCAAAAAAATCTTTAGAATTTGGATTTGTCAGGATACCTGGTCTAAAACGCCCCTCTAATATCTGCATTCCTGTATGTTCGCCTAGTTTTTTTATGGGCTTTTGTCCATATTGTCTTACAGAAACTGCCATAATTTTAGAAGGATCATATTTTGCTAAAAACTTTGCAGCATTCCTAATTCCTTCATCAGTTTTTTTAACATCTATGATATATAATCCATCATTTCTAACTTTGTATATGAAATCTTTTATATCCGATGTTTTCTGTCTTGTTCCGATATGGACACCCGATGTCATGTAAGTTTCTTCAGGAACTAACATTTCAGTTTCGCGTTCTTTTTTCTCCTTTTCTTCAGCCATATGTCATCCTCTTTTTATTGATCTCTCTTTACCGTAATAGGGATTGCATCTTCTTCAAATTCCAACATGGATATTTCAACAGGATCGATTATGTCCTTAGGAATTTTAGTTAGTGTTGGCGGCGCACCCATGGATATCTGTAACGCTCTTGCACCGATTATTCGAGCCTTTTCAAATCGAGTATAGTCCAATTTATTCCTCCAATTATATGGATAGTAGGACCACCAAATATCAGAAACATTTAAAAATATTGCCCCTAAAATTATCTTTTAGGATTATCACAGCAATTTTTTAAAAGTTAGTATATTTATTTTATTTCTTCGACGCCTTCTGCAAAATCTGCAGAGCGGTTAGAGAATTCATCGAGAGCAAGTTGCATATCAAAGATAATGTCTCTGAGTAATCTATCTATGTGTTCGTTATTGAACTCTTTAACTCCATCAATATCCGAATATATTTTCCCCAGATATCCGCTCACATCTTTATGTATCTCGATATTATACAAAACTTCCTCCATATTGCTTCCCTCATCAACAATTTTTATACAATAGAAAGCATTATATATAATAATCTTTTGGAATATTCAACTCTATAACATCCTTTCTATCAATTTGTTTATCTCTTTTCTTCTATATCCTAAAGCCCCACCGTTAGTAAAAGATCTTTTTATACCTTCGTACCCTTTTTTTGGCGGGCTTAATCTAAATAATGGTTTTATTTCAGGTATTTCTTTGTATTTGAATTTATTATCTATTATTGCCTGTGAAAGCTTTTCTACGCTATCATATGATGTTGCAGATTTCACATATTCTTCTGTAATGCTTTTGTCACCAACCAGCATTCCTCTGGAATTTATGAGATTTGAGAGTATCTCTTTGTTTATTTCTCCCCATGTCGTATAGTCTTTAACAATCTGTAACATCCCTTTGTAAACTTTGTTTTCTTCTAATAGTACACAATGATTTACCTTGGTTAAGCGAATTAGTTCTAAAGTACGTTTTATATCTGGTTTTACATTAACTATTCCTCTTACTCTGACAACTGCAAATACCATTTCTATGCCTCCGTTTCTGCTGGTTTAGGTTCTTCAGGGGGTGGGCCAATACTACCTGACATTATACTAATTTTCTTAATTTCATCCTGAGAAATTCGCATTTCTGCATTCTTTTTTAAAGCATCAAATACTGCTTTAGCATAATTAATTATGGTCTTGGTCTGTCCTTTTGTAAATGCCCAGCAATCTTTCACTCCAGCTAACTCCAGAATCTTTTTTGCCACATCACCAGTGGCTAATCCTATCCCATGCGGAGCAGGTTTAAAGGTTACTTCTACAGATCCGCTTTTGCCGTTTACTGCGAATGGAACCGTGTGAGGTTTCTTGCAACCACATTCCCAAGATCCACATCCTCTTCTAATCTCAATAATATTTAATTTTGCGTTATCAATGGCTTTTTTTATGCTAGATCCTACTTCTTTTCCTTTTGCCTGTCCTAAGCCAATAAAACCATCTTTATTTCCAACAGCTACAGTAATTACGAATTTTATTCTTCTACCGGAGTCAGTCATACGCTGAACCATTTTAACATCTATAACATCGTCTTCGACTTCAGGAAGTAAGATATCTATAATTTCGGGCTCTCTCATGGGCAGACCGGAATTCAGTGCATCACTCATGGTAGAGATTTCCCCTTTTTTGACCATTTGTCCCAGCCTGGTTTTTGGTAACCAATCTATGGTTCTCATAGGTTTCTCAGGTTTCCTAGTACGCCCTCTAGATCGTCCTCTACGTCCTCTTACTGCCATTATTTGCCCCCTACTATCTTACCTTTTATTTCGCTTACTAAAGACGGAATTTCTTTGTTTAGATGTTTTCCTAAAATCCTATCTTCTGCAGGTATCTTAGTGTTATCATGTGGACTTTCTATCCCGGCATCTAATACCCCTTTAAGTGCAGCAAATAGCTTATTGCCGGCAGTCGGCCTATATCGACCTATGTCTAGTATGCCTTCTTTTATTCCTTTATCATTTGCTTTCTTTCCTGCAAGTAGACCTGTTAAATAAGCTGCAGGCGTTGTAGCAATAGAATATTTCCAGTTATAATTTTTAATAAGTTCATTAGAAATTGCTGAGACAAGAATCTTATCACCCTCTGGGTAATATTCAACAAATTGCACTCTAATATTTTTTAAAGATTTTCTAACGACTATCCTTGTTTTTCTAGATTTTAGGAGCCTCAATCTTCTTCTATAATCTGTCCTTCCATCTCGATGTCTTCTTGACTTAACATGATACCGTGGTCCCTGTTTCATTGTTTGTCCTCCTTTAAAATTCCGCCGGATATAAGATGTGTTTTTAGATGGTGCTTGTTTCTAAATTCACCGCCCTTAGCCCTGTGATAGTATTTGCGATAGACACTTCGATCAATTAGTTTATCGTCCCTCAGTTGCCTTAGATAACTTCTGATTGGACGTATTGTTTTTATCCAACGTTCTTTTCTTGGTAAACGTGCATATTTTGCACCCTTTCTTGATCCATGGCCTTTTCTTCTTCCTTTTTCTTTCTGTTTTTGTCTAAATTTTTTCCGTCCACTTGAAATGCCTCGTACTTGTTTGCTTTTCACAGCTCCACCGCTAATAAGAATTTTTATATCGCCTCTAGTAACTGCTTTTGCAACTTCATCTGTTCTGTCTGGATCCATCCAAACCCTATTTTCACCGCATTTCAATATGGTTGCTGCCATTCTCCGTTGATTTCGTAAATCGGTCATTTTTATACCTTCATGTTTAATATTCTAATTTCCAATTCCTCTGCTCTCTTTGCAATTTCTAAGCGTTTTTTCGTTCCAACTGTGCTCCCAATTCTTACTGCCTGTTTTTTTGGATCAACACTTTCAAGATCTGCCACATTATATGCCATAATTTCTTCAAAACCTGAAGGGTGTAAGCCACGCACTTCTTTAGGCCCTCTAAAACCAATTCTTACTTTACTAGGTCTATATTTCAAGTTAATTCGCATTTTTGAACTTATCCCATCAGGCCTTCTCCAACTCTTTGGAATTCTTTTGTATCTAAACCATTCCTCCCTAACAAATTTCGGTGTCCTCTTTTTTATTTGTTTTCTTACCAATAGTTTTTCTTTTCGTTCCTTACTAAGATCTGGTTTTTTCTTTGCTTTATATTTCTCTTCACTTTCTTCAACGATTTCCACTTCTTCTGTTTCCTTCGCTTTTTTCTCTTTTACTTCTTCTTTAGTTTCTTTGACTTTGATTTCAGCCTTTTCTTTACTTTTCTTTGGTTCTTCCTTTCTTTTGTCCTTTAATTGGTTTAATATATCCTTTGCATTTTTTTCGCTAATTCCTTTTACCTTTACCAAATCTTCAACGGTTGCATTTTTCAGTTTTTCAATTGAGTCAAATCCACTGTTATGGAGTAGTTCTGCTTTTGCTTTACCCACTCCTTTAAGTGATGTAAATTCCTTGACAACATCTCCTTTTACCATTTTTAGCCCCTTTTACTGATTAAATAAACACCGTCTTGGAAAACGCGGATATCTCTGTGTTTAACTTTAGTGGCTCTTTCTATATTCGCGACGGTTTGTCCAACTTTATCTTTATCTATGCCTGATACTGTTACATTGTCTCCCATTGTCTCTACCTTCACGTTTTCAAGGATTTTTGCTTTACGAGGTGAGCGTTCTCCAAGGAAGTTTTGTATAACAAACTCGTTTCCTTCTACACTTGTTTTTACAGGAAAATGTGCGTATACTGTTTTCATTTTATATTCAAATCCTTCAGTAACTCCTTTTATCATGTTTCTTATATGTGCTGCAAAGGTCCCCATCAATGCTTTCTCTTTTCTATGGGGAGATTTAGAACAAGAGATTTCAACGATGTTATTTTTTACCTTTAGGTCTATTTTTGGATGCGATAGCATTTTCGAAA
Source organism: Thermoplasmatota archaeon (assembly GCA_030619765.1). GTDB lineage: Archaea > Thermoplasmatota > E2 > DHVEG-1 > DHVEG-1 > JAGLML01. The sequence goes on along the minus strand of JAUXAU010000008.1, from coordinate 38,157 downwards.
GAGATCCTTTTTCACCTTTTACATGGATCATTTTTTCTTCTAGAGATACTTCTACGTCATTTGGAATTTCGATCTCTTCTTTTATCTCGGTGGTCTCTGGCATTTTATCACTCTTTATTAGTAAACATAGGCTAGTAACTTCCCTCCAATACCTTTTTTTCTCGCGTCATAGTGGGAAATTATGCCCTCTGTTGTAGTTAATATAAGTAAACCAAAATCACGCGCAGGGAGATATCTCGACTCCCATTTCTCCAAATCACTCCTTTTTATTGGATATCTTGGCTTGATGACACCACAGTTATTAATATTTCCAATTAACTCGACTTGAAAAATTCCTGCTTTGCCGTCATCAACATACTCAAAACTACCAACATATCCTTTATCCTTTAATAGACTCAAAATTCCGCCGATCATTTTTGAGGAAGGTCGTATTGTGCACTTATCCATTCCTTTTATCTCTGCGTTTTTAATGGTAGATAATGCATTTGCTAATGGATCATTTAACATAAGCCTGGCAACTCCTAATAATATTTTTTAAATCCAATCTCCTCCGCTTTTTCTCTGAAGCATTGTCTGCACAGATGCAGTCCATATTTCCGTATTATCCCTCGTTTTCTGCCACATTGTTCACATCCGACTATTCTGCCGTAAACCTTCTTTTTCTCTTTTATCCTCATTCTACGACCTCCACGTTAAAAGTTTCTGTAATAAAATTGATTGTTTCCTCTTTTGTTACTTGATGTTTCTGCGGTATTTTTCTTTTATCAATACGTCTATGTCTAATTCTATAGCCCGGTTTTTCCATGGTTATAGATATGTCCATTCCAAATATGCCTATGTTTGGATCGTATTTTTGCCCTTCAAATAACGTGTGGTCTGGTATACCAAAAGAAAAGTTTCCCTGATTATCAAATGAATAATCTGCAATTTTATTTTCCCTCGTTTTTAATGCTTCAATTAAAAATTCATCAGCGGTTTTTTTCCTTAATGTTACTTTACATCCAATGGCCATTCTTTCTCGTAGGCCCCAATCTTTATTTGTTGTTTTAGAAAGAGTTTGTACTGGTTTTTGACCAGTCAAACTCTGTAATACCGTTTCTGCTTTTTGGAGTTTTTCACCTGCTTCGCCAACACCAATGTTGACAGTAATTTTTGCTATACCTGTTTTCAAAGGTTTTTTCTCTTTTTTATGTGTGGTTTTAGACTGTTTTTCTGCTGTCTTTGCACTCATTGTATCTTCACCTCAGGGAGTGTTATTATCGGTTTGACTTTTCCAATAGGGAATATGTACTCAGCAAGTGTTGAAAATTCCTTAACACCTTTCATTTTAGCTAGATTAGGCTTTGATGATGAAACAATTTGAATATCTTCTATATTGGCTATTTGACCAACATGGCTGCCGTTGATTATCATCGATACATTTCCTTTGTCAAATTTAAAAACATCACTGATTTTGTTATCCGCTAGAGAAATCTTGAGTACGTCACCAGTTTTGTATTCATCTTTTTTTACAAGTTTATTTTTACCATCGTGAAAGTTGAGTTGTATTTTGTTTCCTTTAACAATCGTCTTGTTTTCTACGCGGCACAGTTTCCATTCGGCATCTTTAGCTGATATGGGCACAAGAGTTAACTTACCTTTTTGATCAAATAAAACTCTAAAATTCTTTTTTAGTTTTGGAATTGATATTACGTCCATAAGTCCACAGGGAAATTTGTGGCTTTTTCTTTTTACTGCATCTACTAAAACATCCCCACTTGCAATAGCTCTTTTTGTTTCTCTGTACGTGTCACATAATCCAAGATAGTCTCTTATTATTAAACCTAGGGGTATTGATTTATCTAAAGGATGTGGACCTGGTGATGATTTTATCGTCCAAGTTTTTTCTTTTCTGTGTAATCTTACTGTTCTAGGGGCTGCAAGTCTCTTTAAATGTTTACTCATTTTTACCCTCCTCTTTCTTTTTTGTAGTTTTTGCAGGAGTTTTTTTCACGGTCTTCTTTTTAGGAGGCTTATCCTTATTTTCAACAGTTTTTTTCTTAGTTTCCTGCTTTTTTTTCTTTTCCTCTTTAGGTCCTTCCTTCTCCTTAGGTTTCTTTTCTTTCTTCTCTGGAATCTTACTCGTCTCTTCAGGGATTTCTTCAACCTCTTCTTCCTCTTCTGCTTCGGCTATCTCTTCAGCCATCTTTTCTTCTTCTTCAAGTTCTTTAATTTGTTCTTCAGCTTCTTTCTCAATTTCCTTCTTCGTCACTTCTGAGAGCCCTTTTTCTAGTTTTTTTCTTCTCCATTTATCTGTTAAATTTAGTTTTGTGATCAATAAATTGCTTGCATGCATCGGTTTTGCAATCTTTGTTCCATCTGCCTTAACTGTTGTTATCCCTTCAATTTCCACAACCTGTTTACGTATATTGACATGTGCTACCTTATCTTCATGTCCCTTGAAACTACCCCTCATAACTTTTACAGTATCTCCCTTTACAACCGAAGCACCTCTATGATCGTATTTTAAAAGTAAATTTTCTGTTAGATGAGCTGCAACCCATTTTCTCTTCTTATGAAGAGGGGCATTGTACAGTCTTTTTCTTTGTTTTCCAGGTTTTATTGATTTCATTTTTAATCACTCATACTATCGTGGATGCCAATGAGGCTATTTTTGGCCACCGTTCTGCAGCTTCTATTGCAACAGGACCTTTTATCATAGTTCCTTTTGTTTCTCCAGTTTCTGTAACTAAAACAGCAGCATTATCCTCAAATTGAACCATGGCGCCGTCTGGTCTTCTAAAAGGTCTTCTTTGCCGTACTATTACAGCTCTCAATATCTGTCTTTTCATATCTGCCGCTCCTTTCTTGACACTAACCACTACCATGTCTCCCACTCCGGCCCTTGGATATCGACGATGCACACCTTTCAGTTTTAGTGTCATGATTATTTGAATGACTTTTGCACCTGTATTGTCTATGCAATCTAAACGGGCACCAACTGGTAAACCCCTCATCATTCTGCCAGCTATTCCTTTCATTTCTGTTTCACCATTACAATTTTTCTATAGCAACAAACGATACTGTTTTACTCAAAGGTCTGCATTCTGCTATTCTAACCTCATCCCCTACCTTTAAATTTAAACAAGGCGGGTTGTGAGCAAGGTAGGTAGATGTTCTTTTTTCGTATCTCTCATATTTTTTAACATAATGCATAAATTCTTTTTTGACTGATACAGAGCCTTGCATTTTGCTCGATATCACTTTTCCTTTTATTATCTGCCCTCTAATTGGTAATATGCCATGAAATGGGCAGTTTTTATCATCACAGCTTTCTGTAGGTGGTTTGATATTTAATCCCACATTTCTTGCATCTTTTTTTTCTGCCAACTTATTCACCTTGCTTTTTTTATCCTGTCTTCAGGTCTATATAACAATCGTGATCCTTCAACGACTGTTTTTTCCCTGTTATTTTCAAATTCAAATATTGCAATATTTTTTGCAATTCTCTTCTGTTGATTTCCAATTTCTATGAGGAATGTATTTCTTGTCTCGTCGATTATTTTTCCAGATACGTTAATCCAATTTGGGTCTGTGCATTCTTTGATTGTGACATTTCTGCCCACTAGTTCATCTTTGATGATTCTATTATTATCCATGCTATCTTCCCATAGTATACGTCGATGTTTGTGCTTGTGTGCTGGGTTGTTTATGCTACTTCGACTACAAATCCCATTTTTTCTAATGCATCTTTTACCTTTGATCTGTGGTCACCCTGTAGCTCTATCTTGCCATCTTTTATTGTTCCACCGCAGGCACATGTTGATTTCAGATTGCTTATCAGCGAACCCAAATCTAGATCATGGGGATTCAAACCGTCAACGATGGTCATCATCTTTCCATATCTTCTCCTATCGATGGCAATAGTGATATTTTGCTGCTCCCTGGCAATCTCTTCACAAACACAAATTTCCTTGGGTAGACCACATTTGGGGCATATATCGCTCATTTATTTTCTCCTTCCTCCTGCATGATGGTAAGCATCCTTGCAATGGACATTCGTATCTGCCTGATTTTACCTGGAGATGGTGGCGATCCGCCCATTGCAGACACCCCTCTTTCATGCATAAGTTCTTCCTTTAGTTCTTTGAGTTTTTCAATCCTCTCTCCAGGAGTAAATTCTCTGATTTCTTTAGCCTTAAGAACCATCTTAATTACCTTCTTCAATTAATTTTTTTAATTTTTTAATAATCATTTCTGCTGTTTTCTTACCGATACCTTCAATAGACATTACACTGTCGATATCCATTTCGTATAACTCTTCTAATGACGTTATCTTTGCTTTTTCAAGTTTTTTAATTACAGAAGGTCCAATTCCTTGAATTTCTGCAAGTTTTTTAATATCAGTTTTTTCCTTTGGTTTAGTTTCTGGTTTTTCTTCTATCTTCTTTTCCTCTGTTTTAACTTCTTCCTTTTCGCGAGTTTTCAATTTAATTTCATCGGGTAGTTTCGCGTCAGGTTTCATAATTCTGACTTTTACTCCCAAAACTCCTGCCTTTAGTTTTGCTGTTGCAAAGCCCTCATCCATAATTTCCTTTACAATATCACCACAATATTTCACATGTCCTTCTGTGAATTTTTCAGTTCGGTGCCTCGCTCCCGTAAGTTTCCCAGCAATTATAATTTGACATCCTTTCGCGCCTGCATTCATGATCCTTCTAACAGTTGAATGTCCCGCTCTCCTAAAGTGCCAACCTCTCTCTAAAGCTTCTGCAAGTTTTTCTGCCATTATCTGGGCGTTTAGTGGAGCACTAGCGCCAGCTTCTTGAATTTCTATTTGAGGATTATCTACGTTAAACTTATTTTGAATGTTTTCTGTTAACTCTTTTATCTTACTCCCGCCTTTACCAATTACCATTCCTGGTCTTTCTACTAGGATATTTATCCTCGTTCCGATGGGGGTTCTCTGAATACTCATACCGCCAAAGCCCGCTCCTTCTATCTCTTCAAGCAAGAATTTTTTTATCAATGATCTTTTTGTATTTTCTTTTATAAATTTCCGTTCACTTGCCATCATTCTACCTCTTCAAGAATAATTTCAATATTTGTTGTGATCTTGTTTTTATCAGTAGCTCGCCCCTGAGCCCTCGGCATGATTCCTCTAATTATCCTGCCTTTGTAGGTGGATATATGGGATATTTTCATGGTTTCTACATCAAATCCTTTGTATTCTGCATTATTTTCGGCATTCTCAATTATTTTTAACATATAATGAGCAGCTTTTTGCGGATAGCTACCTGCCCCTATTCCCTTTTGATGTGATCGTTTTCTTTTATGGAATATTGTGGGAAGTGGGCGTTTCATCTCAATTATTTCCCCAAGGAATTTCTTTGCCGTCTCAGTTTTCATTCCCTTTAAAGCATATGCTAGGTTCATGGAATCTTTTCGAGAGCAGTGCAGTTCATATCCATATGCTTTTGCACTTTTTTCTGGATTCGCTTCAATTGAATACTTTACCATTTTTCATCACTTCAATGGCATATATTTGGAGGATTTGGTAGCTCCAACACCAGGCCCTGTATGTTTTACTTTTTTTCGGGTTAATGCAAATTCTCCCAGGTAATGCCCTATCATTTGGGGCTGTATATTCACTCTTTGGAATTCTTTTCCATTATGAATGCGTATACTATGACCAATAAATTCAGGTAATACTATCATATCTCTGCAATGGGTTTTTATGAGGTCTCCTTCTTTTCCTTTTGTATTTTTTATATCCTCTAATAGCTTATTTTGCTCTGCGGTTAAACCTCTCTTTAATGTTCTACGGATTCTTGAAGGAAATAATGGTAATAATTCTTCTATGGAAAGTTTTTGCAATTCTTCTAGTGAAAGTCCGTGATATCTAAATTCCTTTTTTCTTACACCTACCTTCTTACGTTCTCTTTTACGCCTGCTTCTTGCAGACGATCTAAAAGCAACTTTTTTTGCCATGGTACTCACTTCCTCCCAGTGCGTTTAGGAGCTATATTTCCAACTTTCCTGCCTGGAGGGGCTCCCCTAGCTATGGAACTTTGCTGTCCAACATGCTGATGACCTCCACCACCATGAGGGTGACTTACAGCGCACATTGCAACTCCCCTCACAACCGGATATTGCTTTCCTTTCCTCCTATATGCAATGAATTTTTTCCCTGCTTTAAGGAAAGGTTTATCTTTTCTTCCACCCCCCGCAGGAATTCCAACTGTCGCTCTGCATGATGAATTCAATGTTTTGAATTGACCTGAAGGAAGCTTTATTACCGTTCTCTTTGAATCATGTGATACGACGGTCGCTCCGCTCCCTCCTGCTCTTACAAGTTTACCCCCGTCTCCCGGAGTGATTTCAATATTGTAAATCGGAAAACCTTCAGGAATCGTTCCAATTGACAGAACGTTTCCTATTTCGCAATTTCCTTTATTATCCGTAAACTTAATTTTATGACCAATTTCTATTCCTTCTGTAGCCAATACAAGCATTTTTTTATTATTATCTAGCCGTATCTTTGCAATAGGGGAGGTCCTACCAGGATCATGAATTATTTCTTCAACTATCCCTTTCATTTCTCTCTTATTATCGTATTTTATTTTTCCTCTAAATTTGTGTGAAGGGACTGTAAACCGCCCTCTTCTTCTGCCTCGCCTTTGTTGAATTAAATTTTTTCCCATTTTTTACCTCTAGAATACCCCTATTCTCATGCCAATATCTTCTGCCTTAAATTCAGGCATAAATATTACTGTTGCATGTTTCCCATCTTTTGTTATTCTGGTGTTAACACTTTTAACTTTGGCATCAAACATTTTCTCAACTGATTTTTTTATCTGTGCCTTATCTGCGTCTCTTTTAACTATAAACTCTAAGGCATTATTTTTTTCCATTTGATTCATTGATTTTTCTGTAACGAAAGGATGTAATACTACATCAAAAGGATCCATTATTTGCCACCTCCCAGGTGTGTTAATGCAGATTTTGTTAGTATTGTTAGCCTGCCAGCATCTCCACCCGGTGCCAGATGTTCGATATTCAGCTGATCTGGTTTTGCTATATCTACACCACTTAAGTTATTCGAGCTTTTCTCTAAATTATTTTTTGTAGAAACTATTAATATCGATTTTGGTGTTCGATATTTTCTCCCTCTGGTTTTGCCCTTGCCTGCACGTATGTGTTTGCCGTTTACTGAACGAAGAACATCATCGTAAATTCCAATCTTCTCTAGTATATCTATTACATCCTTTGTCTTTTTAATTTTTTCAAATTCATCATCTATAATAACAGGTAACGTTATTTTCTCGTCAAACTTATGCCCTCTTTTGGAAACGATCTCTTTATCTGCTGTTGCAGCAATTGCTGAGTTACGTGCAAGTAGTTTTTCTTTTTTGTTTATCTTTTCTCTCCAGTTTCTCTCTGCCTTAGGAGGATGTGCTCTTCTGCCTCCTACTACACCTGGGGCAAGAGCTGCAGTTCTCCCCTGAGTAAGTCTCGGCACTCTGGACCTCCCTCTTCCTTTACCGACGGATGCCGTCGCGTGCTTTGTTCCAGCCAACGGATCCGCACCATAAGACTGTCTCTTATTAGAACGAAGAGCATTGAATGATTTTCTTATAACATCTGGCCGATAAGGGGTATTAAATATGTCAGGTAAATCAATCTTGTCTTTTACCGTGCCATCTATTCTGTAAACATTTGCCTTTGCCATGTCTAGACTCCTTGCTTACTTGTAGTAGATATGTAGCTTATTTCTGCTTTTTCAACTTTAACGCCACGTTGATATCTTACAGCATCTCTCATACCTATCAGTCTTTTTGCAGGTCCGGGAATTGAACCATGAAGAAGAACATATGCATTCCTTATAACGCCATAATGAGGAAAACCGCCAGTGGGAGTAATTTCTTCTCCGTTTTCGCCAATTTTCAAAACACGTTTGTTGTATTCAGTTCTTTGATGGTATCCCATTTGTCCAGCTTGGGGTACAGTTGCTTGAATCCAACTAGGATGCCACGATCCTGCAGTACCAATCATTCTGCGATGTTTTGAGTTTTTATGTGTTAAAAGTTTTACACCCCATCTTTTCACTGTACCTTGAAATCCTTTTCCTTTTGTTATTGCTATAATATCTAACATATCTCCATCTTTGATAACATCGTTTATTTTCAATTCCTTTCCAAGGATTTCTTTTGCATATTTTATCTGTTCTTCAATGCCCCCACCACCAATTCTTAACTCGCTTATTTCGGGAGTTTTCTTTGGTACGCCTGTAACTAGTTTTGGTTGAGTATACACTACCACCCTGATTTCATCAGCATCTTTGGTAAAATCCCAATTTTTCTTTTTCTGGTTTTTTACGAGAGGAATCCTTTTTGATAACTCAGGATCCAATTTATCTGCCCATATCTCACCTGCAGTATAGAGCCCATGTGACGTTCTTTGATACGCTCTCACAGCTGCAACTTTTATTGGAGGTGTTTCAACGACTGTGACCGGCATTTTTACGTCCCTGCCTGAAGTAGTAGATGTAGGTCTGTAATCAACTATGAAAGCATGGGTCATACCTGCTTTATAGCCAAAGAAACCTTGAATCTTTGGTTTTTCACCAGCTTCTGCCCAGTTCTTTATATGTGGCGTTTCAGCTTTAGCTCTTTTTCGTGGCGAAAAGCCATGTGAACCTCTTTTAGGATGATGTCTCTCAGGCATAATATAGCCTCTGTTTGTTTTATTTTATTTAGACTAGTTATTGTCTCGTTTATCTAAACCGTGACATTTTTCAGACAGCCAAAAACATGAATAGCTGTTTGATACCGGGTTTCTAAGTGAATTGCCCGATCAATGTCTGGTATGGATAGGGAAATAAGGCATTAAAGAAATGGTATATAAATGTTATTGCCTGTTTTTTTATACGTCCCAGAAGGGAACAATATCGCAACAACCACATTTGTGACACATAGTTTCGAACGTTTGTGTAGTCAAACCATATTTTTCTAGTATCTTCTTATGTTCATGTGCAATTTTTAAAATTCTATCGACTGAAATATCAGGCAATTTATCTGATGTTGCTTCTTCTAATTTTTTCTTGTTCAATTCATTTATTCTTATCATTCTTAAAGTAGGAACAACACCCATCTTTGCAAGTTTTTCAATGGCTTTGATAACCGATCTGTCTGATTCCCCAACTCCATAGATGATATTTGAGGTTACCTTTCCTTTTCCAAAAAGTTCTACAGCTTCTCCTAATATATTGAGTATGTCGTTATAACGAAAATCTGGACATATTTTACCAAATAAATCTTTATCTGGAATTTGTAGATTTATTTTTATCTCTTCAGCACCTGCTTTTTTAAGTAATAATATTTCTTTTTTGTTGGATATACAAGGTTCTACACCAATTGGAATATCTGGGAGTTTTTCCTTTACGTTTTTTATGATATAACACATCTTTTTTATTGTTTTAGTAATGTCTGGGTACACTCCGCTCGTTAAAGCAACGGCTTGAAAATCACTACGATTTGATGCTTTAAGAATTAGTTTAACAAATTTCTCCACGTCATATTCATGAAGGAAACCTCGCTTTGATAAATTGCAAAAGGCACAGTTGTAGATACACCTGTTATCTAAATTTATAAACGCTTGTCTAGGTGCATGGAACAATATTGGCATCATCTCTACATTTTCAAGAAAGATTTTTTTATCTTTCAATATATGAAATTTACCATTTTCTTTTTGTAATGAATAACTTTCATTTTGATTCCGACTAATAACCAGTTTAATGTTTTTACTCTCAAAAGTTAGCGCGATAGATAGCGATCCTGAACCTGGTCCAGCCGTTGATCTATCCCTGGGATATGATAATTTTATATTAGTTGGTATGTAGATTTTATTATTTATCATTAGTTCTGCTTTTGCTCTCACAGAATCAATTTTATCCGTCACAAAAACTTCTATAATGTTTCTTCTAAAATATCTTTGGTATAATTCTCCATGGTACTTTTTCCATGTATTTTTTGTATTCAATGCCGTATTGTTTTATTAACAATTTTTCTTCGTCAATTATACTCCATATCATTATTGGCATTGCCATCACTGCAATTAAAAGTGCAAAAAGTGAGAAGAAGAAAAGGGCCAATCCAAAACCGACTATAAGTAATGAGGTATAATGAGGGTGCCTTATATACTGGAAAACCCCATCTGTAATAAGCTGTCCTTTGTATGTCCTATCCCAGAATATCTCCCATTTAAAATAAACAAAGGCTCCAATAAGAAAAATAAGTATTCCGGCAATAATAGCTGCAATTTTATCTGTTGGTATTTCCCAAATGCCATATATGGCTGTTAAAGGTCCAGTTAATATGATTAATAAAATCGGAGCATAATGAACGATAAAAAGTACCCTTAGTTCTTTTGGTGGTCTGTATTTCAACATGGGTCTTTTAAATGATTGTTATTCCGCCCATCCCGATCTGGATATCTTGTGGCTTAAGAGTGTGTTTTGTACTTCTCATTTTCATTACTGCTAATTTTCTCCTATCCATAGTGGGATCTAAGTTCATAACTATGACACCATCTGCTAAGAACTCCGAGAATCCGTCTCTTGATAGATAGGGAGAACCTGACGGTAATTCTGATGTTACCAGTGAAGTGCATTTTGCCGTTTGCAAAGCATTCATTATGTAGTGTAAATGCAATCTTTTTATTGGTAAGTTTCCGCCGGTAGAGAGTTCTTCAGGATCGATGATACTTATGTCATTTGCTAAATCTGGATTATTTATATAAACAGGCATCTCTGACAAAGGTGTAATTGAATCCAGGACAACTCTTTGGTAGTTTCCTGATAAAATCTCATTGGCCATCGTTTCGTAAACAAGTTTTTTGTTTATGTTTAGATATAGGAATTTTATCTGTCCTTTTTCTATTGCTGGTTGAAAGTCCAAACCCAATTCCCGAGTCTGGCTAAGAAGCCCCTCAATTTTTTTATCAAGTGTCAAAAATAGGCATTTATCCCATTCTTCTATTCCTTTATATAGAAATTGACAGCATAGTATTGTTTTCCCACCTCCAGGGGGTCCGGATACAAGAGTTATAGTATCTTTTGGTAAACCACCTGAAATTAAATCGTCTAAACCACTGATGCCCGTTTTTATTCTCTCTATTTTACTCAACATATTCTTACTTTCAGATTGAATTAGAGACATATAATCTCCATATGTAGTAGCGTGTATAATTACTTTATCTTTTGCTTGGTTGCAATATTTTGAAGATTATTTTTTCATGTTTTTGTACGAGTATATTAAATTTTATGAAAATGTTTATATATTAATAAATAAAGATATATTATAGTAGATTGCAACGAAGTGTTGGAATGGTAAAGAAAAACGCAAAGATCTGGATCTGGGTGCAAAGCAACAGGTTGCTTAAAGCAGTGTCTAACCAAAATACTGGAACACTGACTATCTATGACGAATACGATAATGTCCTGTTGAGAAGGACGGGACTGACCAAACAGCAGATTAAGAATATAGAAATTATTTTTTCAAGTCATTGTATAAAAAAAGTAGGTGATCACAGGGAGCCTTTTACCTACCTTTAGATTGTCATTTCCTAAAAAATTTTATATTTGTACTTATGTGGATTCACATAAAACCACTTGTCTTTCTGGATAAATTTTTATGCCCTCGTTGGTTATTTCCATAGCAAATATCTTTTTCTGATGCTCAGAATATCTCATTTTCAAAATCTCAACGGCGTTTTCCCGCTCGTTTCCTTTCTGTATATTGTACAATACAATTATTCCATCTGCTAAAAATTCTTCTATTCCAGTGTCGCTAAATCTTGTCGGTATCTGTTCTGTTTCAGTAACTAAAAATGATGTTGCACCTGTTTCTTCAAAGAAACTGAACAGTTGCTGGAGATAGATCCTGTAATTTTTTTCTTTACTAATGGATGCAGAAATAACTGCTGTTAAGGAATCCACAACAATTACCTCGGGATTAAATCCTTTAGGTATTATCAAAGGTTTGACCTTGTATGATATTTCTGTTGCTGAGCCTGATCCACTTATTGATCCAAACTTCATTCTAAGTATGTCAAGTGGATTAATCTTTTGGATTAAAAAACGCCCCTCGTCAATATATTTTTTCGCATCCCAACCAAAGTTATTCATACTTTTTTCTATTCTTTCAATGCTTTCCTCAAAACTTACGTACATGCAATTTTTTCCTTTAGAGACAAGGCTATAGCATACCTGTCTGCAAAAAGTGCTTTTTCCAGTACCCGTTCCTCCAGCAACCAAAACAGAGTTGCCTTTTGGAACACCTCCTTCCGCAAATAAATCATCAAATCCATTAATATCAGTTTTAAGCACTTTGTCTTCTTTCTTTTCCTCAATGTCTTCATTCATGTGAAAGTCTCTCATATATTATGAATAATATATATAAGGGAATCTGAAAATTAAGTTTCCCTATTTAATCCATCCATGACCTATTTGTACATATATGTAATAATAGTTAACCTTGAGATTAATATCGTCGTCCTTTCTAGTTATTTTCACATAAGATGTTCCCTTTTCGTAGTTGACCTTGTCACCAAGTATACTGTACAAGGATTCATTCCATGCGTTTGGATACTGTGTAGAAATATTTATGGTGGTACTGCTAGGAAAGTAAAATGTGCCTCCTTGAGACCAATTTGTACGAACGAAACATTTTCCATGCCCATACGTCGAGTTTTTCCCAGGAATCCCAACAATTATGGGAAGATCAAACTGTATGTCTAAATCGTTTTCTATATATATGGAGGGGTCGACTCTCATTACTGATTCTCCATTGGGCTGTTTGACTACGATGCCACCGCCATCCAGTACATATGTCTGATCAACAAAATATGAATTATATGCTTCGTATTTGATTGATGTTAGGGGAAGTCCATTTGAAAAAGGAGGAGTTGGAGTTGCCGGCAATATCTCTATTGTGTATTCTCCCTCATCAACTGTAGAAACTTCACCATAGCTTCTTGCTGTTATGAAATATGGAAGTTCTTTACTTCCAAGTGTTATCATTGTTGATATAGGTGCTGATGAATTTGTTATCGCTTGAAGATCTATCATAGATTTTAATGATGAGAATTGATTTGATACCTGGTCCATATGTTCTGCTTCTCTTTCCTCCATTATCTCAGGTATGTAGACAAGTTGTATCGTTGATATTATTATTGAAACAAGAGCTACAAGTAGAAGGGCTTCAATAACACCTGCAACAGCATATTCTTTTTTTACAATTTTTTTGTATTTCATCTCTCCATCCATTTACCATATTATATGTCTATAACTTATATCTTTTCTTTGTAATCTTCGTTTGTTATTTACGTTTAATCCAAAATAAAAATAATGCGATTATAGCTATAATAAAAATAATTTCAAAGACTACTACTAAAGGAAATGGCACTTTGAGCTCAAAACCAGGCAAGCATTCGCTACTGCCACTTTGATTTGTTGATTGAGCAATTACTACATATGTTGAATCTGTAGAGGTATCTCCATATTCATCTGTTACAGTTAACATAATGCTATAATTCCCTGGAGCAGTATATGTATGTGTTGGAGATTTACCAGCCCCAGTAGCATCATCTCCAAAATCCCAGAGATAATCTACTATTGATCCGTCATCATCATAACTATCAGAACCATCAATATTAATTTCCATGTTTGCATAGCATGAATAAGGCCCTCCAGCATTTGCTACTGGAAAATGATTAGATGATCCGTCACTTATTGTCAATGTCTCTGTATCTTGTTTGGACCATTCATTGTCATTATCTTTAACTTGGAAATAGATGGTGTGCATTCCTTTTGATAAAACAGATGAATCGAATGATTTATCACTGCTAATCACTCCATCTATGCTAGAAATCCATTTCCACTCAGTAATTTCACCATCATCAGTTCCATGACCGATGAAGTATACCATTTCTCCTGCTATTGCTGGATTTGGTGTTATGGAATCAATAAGTGCAGTTGGTGCCTGATTCTCTGTAAGATTTATAGTTAGAGTTGCTGTTTTTTCAGAGGACCAATCACCATCATTATCTTTTACCTTGAAATAGATAACGTGGATTCCAGCAGAAAGACTCGAGGTGCTAAATGTGCTTTGAGTGTTTAATTGCCCATCGATACTTGATCTCCAATTATAACCAGCTATGTACCCGTCGTTGTCTGATCCACTACCGCTGAATGACACTGAATTGCCATATGTTGCTGGATTTGGAGAAATTATTGGTAGATGTGCTGTCGGTCGTTGATTACCCCCACTTGGCGGCTCTGGTTCTAAAAAATAACCGAGAGGATATACGTCTTGATTACTCCCTCCAGGGATGTCATACGGGGAATCTCCTATACCATCTTCATCTGAATCATAATCATTGTAGTCATCCCAGTAGTTTCCTTGGGAGCTATAGCTCCAATAGTTAGTTAATGGATCTTGTGCGTTTTGACCATTGTTTGTGAAATCATCAAGATAGAAACGATTATTCAATGATTGAACTACATGAACACCATATTGACTATTTCCAGTGATTGTATTCTCGTAAATTTCGTTATTGTTTGAAGAATAATAAATATACATCCCCTTCTGATTACTTTGAATTACATTATTATGAATAATATTGTTATCTGAAAGGGTTAAGCTCACCCCTGAACCTTCATTATTTGATATGGTATTATCGCTTATTGTTACATCATTACAGTGATCTAGCTGAATTCCATCACTTTCGTCACTATTCATTATTTTGTTGTTGTTGATAGTACCATTATTTACATAAGAAAGAGCAATACAGTCGTAACCAAGTCCACCAGCGTTTCTTATTGTAAATTCTGAAATATGAGTTTCTATTTTACTACCAGGTGCTCCGTATGCATATAGTGTATGACCGTTTTTTCCTCCATCGATGATTGTAGTATCTTTGTTTTCTCCTGTGAGTATTAAGTCCTTACTAATTTCAACATTCTCATTATAAGTTCCGGGGTATACGTATACAGTATCACCTGAACTTGCTGCGTCTATTGCATCCTGAATGTTCGTATAATCTGCTCCACCACTATCATCAACATAGATAGTGTTTCCTAAAGCTATGCTATTTTCAATAGGAAAAACACCTGTAAATATTGAAAATAATAAGATACTTACTAATAGTAATACTCTCTTTTTCGCAATAGTCATTTTCACTTCTCATCTCTCTCGTTAATTACATGTCAAAGTTTAACATTAGTTATATATAAACATAATGTGTCAAAATGTCATAATGAAAAAATTTTCTTATTAATATTTCAGCCAAATTTTGCTTTGCATTCATTTAATCGAAATGAGAAGGTTGAAGATTTTTTCTTTTTAATTCGCAATGTTTATATAGTTTTAAATTAACTTAAAATTATAAAAAAAATCTATAATAAGGTGAACCACTTTGACAAGCGAGAAAGTCTGGACATGGCTGCAAGCAAAGGGCAAGGTTTTCAAGGTAATATCCAATGCTAGTAAAGGAACTATAGAAGTTCTCAATGAAAATGGGGAAACAGTAATCAGGAAAACCAATTTGAGCAGGAAACAAGTTGAAATGGTTGAAAAAAATTTTAAAAATTTTGTCTCAAAGAAGTTGAATGAATGTAATAAAATAACTCCCAAGGATAATTTTGATCCTATGGTGGCATAATCAATAGATTAAAATCCACTTTTTTGTAATAAAAAGCTAGTCTCTCAATATTTATTCTTTACAGGCAGTTTTAATAAATCTTTGAAGGTCTTTCACAGAAACATTTAAAACTTCGCTAGTGCCACTCTTACGATCGAGCATTCTTCGTACACTATCTCTGATCGCTTCGGATCTGTTCGGATACTCACCTATTGTTATTAATTCGTCTACTTTATCTAACATAGTTTTGGTCAATCTAATTTGAAGTGTTTCCATTTTCAATCACATCCACATTCTTTTCTCAATTGTAAATGCGTATAAATTTACACATTACAAATCAATTACACATAAACCAATTGCATTTTATAAAATTAACCATTTTGAAAGCACTGACATCGTTCTGTCCTTCTATATCCATCCGTCGAACAACCCCAACTATAATTATCCTTAAAAAATCCTTCCAAACGGTGACTAGTGGGCCCAGCAGAATGTAAACAACTCAACATGAGAAAAATCTGGTAAAACAACATAAGATTTACTTGTTTTGATTCTATAATATAATGAGGAATTTTTTTGATATATTATTCGACTTCATTTTTAAGAATATCATAAAATCTGTCTCTTGCGGCTCTTTCGATCCACGGGTGATGGCCACAGTTCTCTAAAAGAATGAATCTAAAATCTTTTAGAGTGCTAGAAAGGGGGCCTTTGACACCTTCGGAAAGATGGGGATCGTAATCACCATGGATTGCAACTACCGGACATTGGATTTTATTCCCGAGCTCTAAAAGTTTACCACTGCTTCTTAGCTCCATAGATTGTCCCCATACATCCTGATAGATATCGTACTGGCATTCTAGTATCTCGCTGTCGTGGGGCAAGGGGTCATATGAGTCAGCCTTGGAAATCAACTTTCCAAGTCGGGACATGGGCGTGTTTTTGGATCTAATGGTAGGATCGTTCAATATTTCCATCAGTGAAAGGGCTTCTGCTCTTTCTTCTTCACTAAGCCGACTTAACCGAAGTTTCATAATGTTTACAGCATATTTTTCTTCGAATGCGCCACTTCCAATGAGTATGAGTTTTTTTACGAAGGTAGGGTATTTAGCTGTAAAAATAAAACTGAGCCACGCACCCCACGACCAACCAATCAATGTGATAGGAAGATCCCCCCACTTTTTTAAAACGGCCTTTAGCTCTTGGACTTGCCCTTCAAGTGTTGTTGCTGTTTGAAGTGGTTCCAAAATTCCCCTAACGGAAGAAAGTTCTCGAGCAACTGGTGCCATTTCTCCGGGTGCACCTGGTCCACCGTGAATGACAGCTACATTGAAAGGCGCATTTCCATATTTCCTTAGGTTTTTCATATTGGTACCCGGTATACCTCTTTTTTATTTAAAAATAGGTAAAATTTTTTGCTATCTGCCTACATCTTTAATTTTTATCGTAAAAAGTTATGTTAAAGAATAACATGGGCCAGCAGGAGGCTAACAGTCTAACATGAGAAATTCAGGTAAAATATTTTAATTATCTATCCCTTTTCGTTGAGTATCTTTTTTGTTTCTTCTAAAAATTGTTTGGCGAAATCATGTACAAACTCTGCTTCTTCAATATCTATTAATATTCCTCCATATTGAATGTTATGTCTTGAAATTCTAATCTTATCAAATGTGTTTAATAAATCAATAAGTTCATTATTGCTTTTGTACAATTCTTTTAAGGCTAAAATAACACAGATATGACTTCGTTCGGTGTATTCCTTTTTAAATAATAACGATCTAGCTGAGTGAAAAATTGAGTTATATGATGCTATTTCAGACATTTCTAATTCTTCAATTTCAATATTTTTCTTTGCAGACGATAGGAATCTTTCAGCGATTTCTAATGATTTCTTCACTCTTTCTGGGGCAGATTTATCTTTTCTCAGTAGTCCCTTAGACAAGCAATCTTTGAAGTTCATAATTCAACACCTTTTATAAGAATGTGATTTCTAATTAAGTTTTTTACAAAAGGATCTCCATCTTTTTTCATTTTCTCCCATTTTATAATTGGGATAACATTGAGTTGAAATTCTTTACCAATTATTTCCATGATTTTTACAATAATATCTCTTTTTACATTTTGTTCTTCGCCAATAATTAATATATCAATATCGCTTTTCTCATCATAATTACCAGATGCATGACTTCCATAAATGGCAATAGATGCACATTCTTCTGCAATATTTTGAATATTCATTTCTGCAAGTAGATTTATAAAATATGCCCGTTTCATTTCTCTTACTCTGAAATTATCATTGTTAGTTGTAAAAATGTGCATGTTTCCTTTTATTTCCCGTTTAATTATTTTTTCTTTGTCAAAAAGGTCACAGTAGATTTTTACACTTCTAGGGCTAATTTGGAGTTTCTTTGCCAATTCTTTTAGATATGTCTCTTCTGTTGGATATTTAAGAAAATATTCTAGTATTTTAAATCCTACAAATTTTCTGAAGCTAGTAAGCATATTACAGTAAACTATCGTTTAATATATTAAACTATCGTTTAATAAAGTAAACTTTAATGATGAAAATACAGAAAGTGGGCCCGGCAGGAGGCTAACAGTTCAACAGGAGAAATTTCGGGTAAAATATCTTCAATACTCAATTGTTTTATTTTTTCCAAACTTTACCAGAAGTTGATACCCCAAAACCGTATAGTCATAATTATCCCAATAACAATGATAATAACACCAAATATCTTCTGCATCCATTTACCTGCGGTTACATATTTATTGCCAAGTTTTCCACGAACGCTGCTTGTTACAGCACATAGTGGTATTATGGGAATTCCATGGCCAAGGCCAAAGACAAATAATAGTAATCCTCCCATTATAATAGATATTTTTTGAGAGAGTGTTAATATGAAAACAGGCATCATAAGTGACATTGCGCATGGTGCCCATCCAATTGAAAATAATATTCCTAAGAAAAAAGCCCCAAGATAAATTGATTTTTTACTGAGTTTTAAAAAAATGTTTTTACCTTTATCTATAACTTGTAAACTGGTTTTGCCTTCTTTTTTATATCTTATAATTTCCTTTATTGGTTTGAAAACGTTTATACCAAGAATTATCAGTACAACTCCAGATATTAAATAAAACATTGTTGAAATTTCTACAAATATTCCAACAGATGAAATTATTAAACCAAAAATAAAAAATACAAATGCCATTCCTAATGTAAATACAACTCCAATCCAGATCCCTTGTATTGAATATTTTTTCATATTTTCCTTTTCATCTTGTTTTTGAAGTGATCCAACATATGAGATCATAGCAACAAGAAGTGCTATAGAACATGGTGATAACGCAGTCAATATGCCAAGCGCAAAAATTCCAATAAATGTAATTCCTTCGTTATATTTCCCTCCTCTAAATTCATCCCATTCGCCAGATTTTATCTGCTGAATATCTTGATTTAATGATTCAGCAGTTTGAATCCCATCAATTTTTCCTTTTCCAAGGGTGTAAATATTATACACTCCAATAATACTTTGATTGGTATCAATTAACACAATTGTTGGATTAGAAAAAGCCCCATTATAGGTCCAATACTCTTGATAAAGTCCAGCAAACTGATAAGGTTCAAAGTCTTCAACCCAATTCCAACTAATATTTATTCCATAAGTTTGTTCTGCGATATTCTTACCAGTTGTAGAATAAGGGTTTTTACGAATATTTATAGTAATTATTTTAACATCATCATTTGACTTTGAAAGTTTTTCTAATTGTTCTAATTGCCCTATCATTTCCTCTTCGCATTCAATACAAAGAGGAGTTTCTAAACCAGTAATATGAATAAGTGTAACATTACCTCTATAGTCACTTAATGAAAACTCGATACCGTTTTCATCAACTGCTGTGAAATCTGATGCTGGTTTGATCTCAAATTGATCGGTTTCTAATAAGGATGGAAAAAAAGCAAGAAGTAGGATAAATACTATAATTGCACCAATGACAACAACTAATATTTTTTTCATCAACTCAACCTTCATTATTAATGTTATAATAGTAAATCGCATCTTTAATCCAGGATTCCATCACAGAATCTTCAACATCAAGTTCCCAGCTATGCCAACCAATCTTAATTTCACCATTATCCTCAACATAGGTGAAAACACCCGTAAGAGCAATATAACCCGGCGCTCCATTTGGATCATAAAGATATGCATCATTTGCCATCTGTTGAATTTCTGCAGTAGCACCAGATACTGCATCAATATCACGAAATTCTACATCTTCATTGTATTTTTCAGCAAGAGAAATAACAAGATCGCCTTGTTCTTTACAACCAACACATCCGGTTCTATGAACAACAAATAAAACACAATTATTATCTATAGTATTAGTGACCCAATCAAAATGTTCAATAGATTGTCCATAATAATCATTACCCGCAGGAAATTCTATCCAGAAATCATCTGAACCTGTTCCAACAGTATGTACAGGCGTATAATTTTCTAACCAATTGGAATCATCAGAACCATTATCAGAATTATCATCTGAAGTATTATTATCAGTATTATTGCTAGTACAACCTGTAAAAAATAATAGAATACCAACCATAAGCAAAGTTAACAATAGAGTTTTTATTTTCAATTTATCACCTTTTATCGAAGTAATTTTTTTAATTCATCTGCAGTTGGAACACGACCAACAATTTTTGCTTCTCCATCTATAAAAACTGCTGGTGTCATCATAATTCCACGATTGACAATTTCTTGTAAATCTTCCACTTTTACAATATCGGCTTGAATACCTAATTCCTCAACAATATTTCTTACAAGTTTTTCAACAGATTTACATTTTGCACAACCACTACCTAATATCTCAATTTTCATCTTTTTCTAACCTCCAATCAATCCATAAATAAATCCAACAAATGTTGCCACAACAATTACAAGACAGATGTATACCAGGGCTTTTTTTAATCCGATAACTTTTGTAATAACAATCATATTTGGAAGACTCAATGAGGGGCCCGCAAGCAATAATGCAAGAGCGGGGCCTCCGTCCATAATTCCAGCACTATATCCAAAGAGATCACCAACAATAGCAACTTCCAAAAGCGTAGGCATATACAAAACAGCGCCTATAACAGAAGCAAAGAAACAAGAAAAAATATTATTTCCGCCAATATATGGAGCAACAGCTACACCAACAGCATTAGCTGGATCAGCACCAGGGATTAAATAGGCAGCAACACCACCAATAATTCCAACAATAAAAACACCAATTAGAAGAATCGGCAGTATCTTTTTTGTTAAACCCCAAGTCTCATGACCCCATTGTTTTACTTCGCTTCTAGTATAATAAAAAATAAGGATAATGGAAACAAAAATCGTTATCACATATACTATAGCAAGTTTTGGAATCCAAGGGATATACTCAGAACTTGCAGCACCAATAACAAGTATTAAAACAAGTAAAACAAAAAACAAAACCGATATTTTCAACGGACGATTAGTTTTTTCATCACCTTGTTCTACAAACATGTCATTATTTTTCTTTTCTCTTTCTTCTTTTCTAAAGATAAATGCCATAATTAGTCCGATAATAATGGACATACCAACGGCACCAATAACACGAGCAAGACCAATATTAAAACCTAAAACCCGTGCAGTTAGAATAATCGCAAGAATGTTAATTGCGGGGCCTGCAAAAAGAAAAGTTGTAGCAGGGCCAATACCAGCACCACGCTTGTAGATGCCCATAAATAGTGGAAGAACTGTGCAACTACATACTGCAAGAACAGCTCCTGAAACAGAAGCAACAGAATATGAAATATATTTTTTAGCCTGCGCTCCGAAATACTTCATAACTCCTTTTTTAGAGACAAATACTGCTATTGCACCAGCAATAAAAAACGCTGGAACAAGACAAGTAAGCACGTGTGCAGAGAGATATTCTCCAAGCGCATCGATACCTGAGAAAAAAACATCAATTGGTGTCATGAATTCACTTCAATTTTTTAACCTGATCAACTATTTTGAAAATTTTATCACTGGAAGCTTTTATCATAATCTTAGTTCCATCTTTCCGCTCGTCAATGATACCTGCATGTTTCATTACTTTCAAATGCTGAGAAACACATGGTTGAGACTTT
This sequence comes from Thermoplasmatota archaeon, assembly GCA_030619765.1. GTDB lineage: Archaea > Thermoplasmatota > E2 > DHVEG-1 > DHVEG-1 > JAGLML01. The sequence continues at coordinate 16,337 of JAUXAU010000008.1, read as the reverse complement.
CCAGTATATGGGATAATTTTACATATGCACTTTTCACCATTTTCAATACATTCTAGAATCTTCAAACGTGTAGGGTCAGCAAGCGCTTTGAAAACATCCACTTCATTCATAGCCTTTAATATAAGTAAATTCGAATATTTAAATATTACTATATTCAATGATTCATATCTTTAAATCTTTTAATTTCTTAGATTCCAAAAAAGCTTTTTCAATTACATGAGTCCAATAATTGACACCATATATAGGCGCATATGGGCCCGGCAGGATTTGAACCTGCGACCAACTGGTTATGAGCCAGTCGCTCCACCAGACTAAGCTACGAGCCCTTTTTGAGGCATAATATAAGTCCTACTACTTAAAATTTAGAGCTAAATCGTATGGCAAGATTCATTAATCAAAAGAAGTTTTAATTATAGCATAATGAGGGACCTTTCAACGTTAGCAAAATATCCATTCTTAAATGAAGCAAGACAGTATATTAAAGATAACGGACCCTCTGTTACTGAACTTTTAGAAGGATTGTTATACGAAAGATCCCGTACTATAGGAATCGAGAGATTAGACAACGCCCTGAAAAATGGGAATGTGGGAAACAGAAGTTTGGCAAGCAAATCCGATCGCATGATGGAGATTTTTTCCTATCCATTAGCAAGGATGGTAGCAGTCAGTGTTGGAGATACCTATTTTAAAAGAAGATACGCACTTGGAGAAGCGATTCACGCATATGGAAATTTACTTAACGAACGTCCATCTTTTCTTATTGAAGTTTCAGAAGAGTTACAAATTAATGCAGAGTACGTCGAGAATGTAGGCAACATCAAGGTGTTTTTCAAAGACTATCTTCGCAATGCCCCGACAAGGTACAAAAAGTGGAAAATGGTAAACAGAGACATAGATGGTGGTTATGTACATATTTCTGTTAGAGACCTTGCAAGGCTTATATTAGAATCATTACGAAGAAGAATAGAGGAGGAGTTAGAATCAAGAAAAAGCAATAAAGCAATAGAGAAAGCGTTTTCATCAGATATCAAAAGATTTCAAAACATGGTTAATGTGCACAAAAAAAAGATGGAAGCAGCGCCAGTTGGAAAACTAAGTATTGAAAAATTACCTCCTTGTATGAAGGATATATTGGCGGCGATTCAGGCAGGGGAGAATGTTCCTCACATGGGAAGATTTGCACTCGTTTCTTTTTTAAATTCTTTACAACTTAGCACAAACGAAATTTTAAAAATATTTAGCAACGCTCCAGATTATCAGGAGGATAGAACCAGATATCAAGTAGATCATATAACTGGTGCATCATCTTCGACCTCGTATAAATCCCCAGGATGTGAAAAGATGCGAACATATGGCATATGCCCTGTAGATAAAATGGATGAATTATGTAGGGAAGTATACCATCCTCTTACCTATTATAGTGCGAAATGGAGACAGGAGAAAAACAAGAAATGAAACAGTTTATTACATTTGAGGGAATAGATGGGTCAGGTAAATCAACGATATCAAAATTAATCTGTGACAAATTAAAATCTGAAGGATATGATGTTGTTTTAACATATGAACCGACAGATACAGAGATCGGCAAATACGTTCAAAAATGTATAAAAACCAAAACCGATCCCTTTGTCACTGCGTTTACTTTCATAGCAGACCGTATGCAACATTGCAAACAAATTAAGAAGTGGCTAGATGAAGAAAAAATCATTCTTTGCGATCGCTACGCAGAGTCCACCTATTCTTATCAAGGAGCACAGCTAGAAAACCAGATAAATGACCCGATAAAATGGTTGCAGGAACTTTCTGAAAATCGAATACTTATACCCGACAGAACTTTTCTATTTGTAATACAGCCAAAGGAATCTCTTGCTAGAATACAAAAGAGAGATGAATTAATACCATTTGAGCGTGTTTCATTTTTGGAAAAGGTTCAAAATAACTATCTTAAAATTTCAAAGGATAAAAGATTTTTAAAAATTGATGCTACAAGAAAAATAGATGAACTAGTAGATATATGTTACAAAGATATACTTTCCCAGAGTCTTTAACTGTCGATTTTAAAGTGAGGATAGATGAATAACAAACAAAAATTTAAGCTCGTTATGTTTGACATGGATGGTACCCTTATCGAAGGGAGAACGATCTTTGTTATCTCAGAAAAAAAAGGATTTAAAAACAAATTGATCAAAGTGCTAGAAAGTAATAAAGAGGCCTATCAAAAAAGCATTGAAATAGCAAAATTCTTAAAAGGGTGCGATAGCAGAGAACTATTAGATATAATCCGAGAAATACCATTGCAAAAAAACATTGAGAAAATTGCAGAAAAATTGAAAGAAAACTCTGTTACAACAGCAATTGCTACTGATAGTTATCAATTTATTGCTGATGATTTAAAGGAACACTTACATTTTGATTACGCTTTTGCCAATAATCTTATAATAAAACAAAACATTGTAACCGGGGAGTTAATACTTAATAATAACACCAAGAAGATGTGTCACTCCGGTAAAACATATTCTATTTGTAAAGGTCTAGTATTGGACCAACTGTGTGATAAGTTAAATATAAAAAACAAGGAAGTCATTGCAATTGGAGATGGAATTGTTGATATCGGAATGATAAAAAAAGCAGGTTTGGGAATAGCATATAAAGCACCTGAAGAGGTTCAAAAATATGCTGATGTTATAACCAATGATTTGGGTGTTATATTAGAGTATATTTGATGTGATAATATGGATATGAAACAGGAAGAAATTACCACGCTGCATGATTTAAATTTGGATAAAAATAAACTCATGAAAAACATCAGCGATGCTGCCGCTGAGCGACCTGTTTCAGTAGTTATGCCGATGCTCTATAGTGAAATAAAAAATGATGCATTGGGCAATATTGTTAAACAATTAAACAAATGTACATATCTCAAAGAAGTCATTGTTCCCTTAGCTGCAAAAAGCAAGGAGGATTTTAATCACGTTAAACATTTTTTCAGAAATCTAACTGTTCCAAAGCTTATTATGTGGTGTGATGGACCAAGAATTGAAAACCTGTTGACTCAACTAAAATCAGAGGGATTAAATCTTACAAGATATAGAGGAAAAGGGCGAGATGTCTGGCTGGCACTTGGAATAGCAAACCTTAGATCGTATGCCGTAGCACTTCATGATGCTGATATACAGGGATACACTGAAGTTCTTCCAACAAAACTACTATACCCTATACTTGAACCAGAACTTGATTTCAAATTCAACAAAGGATACTATGCACGGGTAAACATCGATAGAACAATCATGTATGGCCGTGTGTTTAGATTATTTCTTCATCCACTTCTCAGATCACTAGTTGATCTCTTAGAAACCGAACCGGATTTCATTAGGTTTCTACGTTCGTTTCGATACCCGATCTCAGGGGAATTCGCTTTAACAAGCGATCTTGCACGGGATCTTGACATTCCTGGTGGTTGGGGTATTGAGGTAGGTATCATGGCTGAGATATATAGAAATGTTGCTGTGAAAAGAATATGCCAGACTGACCTTGGTTTCTATGAGCACAAACATCAAGAGATTGGTGATTCTCATAAAGGCCTGGTAAAGATGTCTGGAGAGATTTTTAAAACATTATTGAGGGTTTTAATTGAAGAAGAGAATATACAGCTCTCTAGATCATTTTTGCTGTCGTTAAGAGTGTTATATCAAAGAAATGCACAAGATTGTATAAGAAAATACCATGCAGATGCCCATATCAATGGAATAGAATACGATAGACATTTAGAAGAAACAATGGCAGAAAAATTCAGTCAGGAGATTATGGTGGCTGGAAATAAGTACATGTTAAGGCCTGTAGGGACACGTATTCCCGACTGGCTTAGGACTATATCTGCTAGAAAAAAAATTAGAGAAGAGTTATTAGACATTGTAATAGAAGAAAATAAGACCTGATAATTTAGAATAAAAAACTCAGGATTTCATTGTTAAGTTTTTGAATATGTCATGGTATTCACGTGCAATTGTCTCCCAGCTATACTCATTTTTAAGAATCCGATATGCTCTTTCAGCTAGTTCTTTCCTCTCTTCTTCATGTTTAAGGAGATATAGTATCTTTTCTGCTATGGATTTAGGATCTTTTGGTTTAGACGTTAGTATTACACCTTCTTTTTCTAATTTTCTAATAAAAGAACCAAGTTCGCTAATAATAACGGGTCGTTTCATCCCTAGGGTTGTAAACATTGTACCACTCTGACTGACCCCTACATATGGAAAAACGACAATATCAGCAGCTTTGTAGAAGGATTCCACTAGGATATAGTCTTTGACAAACTCAGGAAAAAGAAGAAATTTGTTCTCTAAACCTAATCTGTTTATCTCTTTTTTATATTGAGATGGTTTTTCTGCAAGTTCCAATGAACCAGCTGCTATAAACAATGTCTCTGGTGTTTTCTCCAGTACATATGGTGCAGCCCTGATCAGGTATATCAACCCTTTGTAATCTCTAATAAAACCAAAAAATAATATCACACGTGTCTTGTCATTCATTTTAACGGAGAGATGTTTACTAATAATTGTTCTTGCTTCTCCATCATCAACCTTATTTTTATTCATTGCATGATAGTTCCCGTGAGGAATAACACTAATCGGAATAGTAATACCTGCCCCCCTTAGATCAGATAAGGCATCCTTCGTCAAGACGACAATATGATTTGCATAGGCATACGAATCAGTAAAGAGATTTATGTCACCATCTTGAACGATCTGGGGATAAGCTTCATGTAATGTTAACACAATAGGAATGTTTTTTTTGTTCAATACTTTTGAGTAATCCTTTAAAAACCAGGTTATTTGTCTTCCAGCCCACATGATAAAATAGACACAATCAGGTTTTATCTCATCCGTAAGTCTGACAAGATTTTCTAAAGATTTCTTGTTGTTGTATTCTATAATATGATGCGGTCTTTTAGGATTTATCACCTCTAAAATAAAATCGTCAGTAACTCTTTTAAATGGTTTGATGTCATCTTCTTTTCGTTTTCTTTTGAATGTTACTATTGTTATATCAGCTAATTCATCTAGTTCCTCAATTAAACATCTACTCCAATGGCCAATACCACCACGTAAAGGTGTAATATACAAAATCTTTGTCTTATTCATGATCGCTCCACATCCTTTTTGTTATACAGAGAATTCGTATTAACTCTAGGGTAAAGATTGTAGTGAGTAATCTGAAGCAAAGATTTAAAATGTTTTATTTAATAAGGGAATGCAGGATGCACATTTAACGACTTTAACTACAGTAATTGCTTTGAAGAAACTATAATGGGAAAATTCAGTTGATAAATAATGAAACTAGGAAAAAATGAAATTATCTGGTAGTGTATCGGAAGGAAAAAGAGTGATAATATGAATCAAGAATGGAATAAAAATCTACACCTAAATCCAGAGGTAATCGAACAATGTCAGCAAATAAAACCTATTGATATCATGGTTGGCGTACTCTGTAAAGACGTTGAGACAACTGTTTTAAATGTCCTTAATGTAATCAATGAAGGATTATATCGATACTTTGCAGACTACAAAAAAGCTATTGTTATCTCTGAGGGCGGATCTACTGACAAAACAGCTGAAGTCCTAGAACTTTTTCAACCGTATAATAGCAATAAGAAAATCGTAACTCAAGACATTTCAACAGAAGGTAAAGGTGCTGGAGTCATGACCATCTTAGAAATTGCTCATGAGGTCGAAGCAAAATCAGTTGTTCTAATGGATGGTGATCTACTGAGTATAAAACCAGGGTGGATACAAACCATATCAAATCCAATAATATACGGCCGAGCTGATTTAACTGTTCCCTATTATATTAGAGATAAAAATGACGGCGTTATAACAAATAATCTAGTCTATCCATTTACAAGGGCTTTATATGGAATAGATATAAGACAACCTATCGCAGGTGAATTTGCATTATCAAAGAATCTGTATGAGGTCTTACTGGAACATCCTTTATTCCCTCCAGATTTCGGTGTCGACATTTTTATTGTAACTGTTGCAGCTGCAGAGGGAATGAAAGTAAAAGAAGGGTTATATTCTTTAAAGATTCATGAATCAACAACTCGTTATCTTGAGCCTGAAAAATTTCTCATTCCCATGTTCAGAAAAGTAACAGGGAGCATGTTTGAACTGGCAAAGTATTATGAGGATTATTGGAAAAGTAAGCACAGTGTTACCCACAGGGCTTTCTATAGAGAATGCTTTAGCCAGAAACCCATACCTGTAAAGATAGATATCAACAGTCTAAAAACATCTTTTGTTGAAGAATATAACTCTAAAAAAGACCATATGCGGCAGGTTCTTAATGACGATATTATGACCGATCTAGAACACGTCGTTAATAATCATGGATCCATTGATTCGGATTTGTGGGCTGAAATCGTCTATAATTATGCAGCTGCTTATAAAAATACAAATGAATCAGATAAACATAATATTCTCGATTCATTGAAAACACTATGGATTGGTCGTTTTGTAAGTTATGCAATTGAAACAAGAGATATGGACATAAATGAGGCAGAAACGGTACTGCAAAAACAAGCGGAAGTTTTTGAAGAAAAATTCAACTATCTAGTATCCATATATTAAACAACATATCAATGGGTAACAAAATCTAGAAAATATTAATAAGAAGATAACGAGCTTTCAAGAGTTAAAACAGGTAACCACTGTTTTCGATACAAACCGCGCTATAAAGGAAAAAAAGAGCATCCTTATTTAAAGATAATGAGGAAAATTATTTAAATGATAAATACATTCATGGATAATGATAACACGAACCATTATATCATAGGGATGGGGAATGAATAAGAGCAAGAAGAATCAAAAGAAAAAGACAATACCTGATGACATACCTATTGTTTGGGTAAACATTGTTTAATCTTTTTGTCGGGCAAGATGCCGTGCACGCTGTCCAACAACAAATAGTTTTGCAATAAAGGTGATTTCCATTGCTTCCTCCTTACTTGAAACTTGCCCCACAATCAACATAGTCATCGATATTGAGTTTCGTCATCTTGTTTATAAAGACTTGTTGTACAACTGTTATCTAATATCTTTACAATTGTTACCGAAAAAATAAATCTGACGAAAACTACATCCATGCGTCAAGGCCTGTTTGTTCTGTCACTGCTATATCAGATAATCCAAATGCACCTTGGACATAATTTTCAATCATCTTTTTATACCATCCCAGATCAATTTCACTTGCGTTTTTTAAAAGATCAACAGGATACATATAATCAATGGGTTTCACACCACTTTTCGATGGGTGGGGAATACCGGGAAGTGGTCTTTTTGTTACGACAAATTTAAGTTTTATACGGTTTTTTATAGGTTGACCAAGGAGTTTCTCTAATGCTTTTGCACGTTTACCAAACGTAGATATAGAACCATCCTGGTTTAACTTATATCGTTTTGCAGGCTGAACAGATTGAATCAAGGTGAGATCATCTAAGTCTACTTGTGATAAATCTAGTTTTAATAGAATCTCTTTTGTCTTATTTACTATGCTGTTTTTTATGGCCATTCTTGCCTCGTCCTCATCTTCCCAGCTTGGATTCTCTTTTAATACATTCATCATAATGGTTTTGAGTATTTTCCGTGCAATATTTGCCTTATCTGATCCTTTGAAGTTGTTCCCCTTTGTATTCATCTCTATTTTTCCGTTTTTATTATCAAAGATGAGATAGTTTTTATGTTTTACAAATATCATTGCATCATGGTTTTCTGCTTCTAATTCAAAATCAGGATACTTTAGATCTTTCTGCCATTTGTTATTACACTCTTTTATAGCGGATAGGGCTACATCAGGTTTGGTAAGCCAATTTTGTTCATCTTTATCAACAGATGTTCCTAATGATCTTGAAAACTCAGGGATATTTCCTGCTGAACGAGAACATCCAAGATAGATACCGTCAGTGTCACCATAGACAACACGTATACCTCTATCTTTTAGGTAGTTCAACGTATCCGCAAGTATCATCTGACCTTTAGTGGTGATTGCAGCGGCACCCCACAAATTAAACTGTCTTCCAGATACAGAAGGTGCTGAAAGGATGCCATGAGTTCCAGCATTACGAGCACCTTTCACACTTTGATACATCATTTTCAGTCGTTGCAGTTCTTCTTTATCTCCACCCTTTTCTGCTTCCTTGAGTTCCTTTTTGATCTTGGCAATCATACTCATAATACCAGTCATTGCACAATTGACGACCCCTGGCTTATTGTCTATTTTTATTCCTAGCATGAACCCTTTATCTGCGAATGAATCCTTTTCTGTGATTTCTCTCCAGTGTATGTCTCTGGTACTTAGAAACGTCTTTGATATTTTTTTAAGCCAAATATAGTCATCAGGGGTTTCATTTTTTCTAGCAAGTCTAACAGTATCTGCACCGATATTCATCGCTTTCAAAATCGTTGGGTACATAGCACCAACATCTGCCACAACTACATACCACCATGGAATAAAATGAGACATTGCATCTTTATCAGGCTTTATTGTCATGCCACCTGGCATGTGATAATTCAGTCTTTCGTCAGCATCTTCTGCCTTTTCATTGTAAATGACATAGGGATCTTCCATCCACTTCGGCATTTCATCTCCATATTTTATCACTCGGATGAAATCTTTAGACAGTTGTTCCTTTTTTCTTTTAGATTGCCGTACAATTTCCTCCCTTGTTTTACATCCTTTAAAACCCCATAATAAGACTTGTGAAATAGACATGACCCTACAGATGGGAGGCATGATTTTCTTTTGCATTGCTCCTCTTATAAGTGCCATATGATCCCACATGTTAACAGCACCTTTAGAAAGCAGCATATCAAAAGGCATACATGTAGTAAACGCGAGAGGTAGTGCCTGCTGAATCAAATTAAGTGTTACCCCTAGCTGTTCCTGAACGTCGTGTTTGTTATATTTCAACGTTCTAGTATCTATCTTTATCTGAGATGGGGTCAAAATAATCCGATCTTTAATATTTACCCCTAAGAAGGGGGCCACTGATTTGAGACTAAACTCATCTAAAAAAGAATAAAACTTTCGTGCTCCCATATATGTATCAAAGCTACAGGGATAAAACTGTACAACCTCTGATCTGATGCCAAAGTGAAACGATTTATCCAGCCTGCTATATTTGCTAATAAACTCCTGAAACGTTTTTCTTTGATCGTTCGAAAGAGTCTCCTGATGACTCTTCAAAATCCAGTTAACCCTCCCGTATATATTGAGATTATCAAAACCCAGGATGTTATGCCCAGAGATTATGTCATATTCCATTGCTGTTTTAAAGAATTTATTGAGGTTTTCTATCTCCTCATCAACATTATGTGAAATAATTTGTTTAATTTCCATGTCTTCCCAATGAGATGGGCAATCAAGGATATCAAAGCTGAATTCCTCATTTTCAAGGTTTTTAGCAGATTCAAAAACTATGTCAAAATCTGAGTACCCTATGATGTCTATAGGAATATTGCTTTTCCCTTCCTCATATTGTGTGGTTTCTATGTCATAGACTAAAACCTTAAGTTTCTTTTTTTCACCATTTGTATCAAATAACCATGATTGATTCTTTGCTGCTAAATCCACAAGTGCTCTTTGGTGATAAGGTATGTCGTGCTCGGCGGTATAGAGTCCATGGTTGAAGAAGAGATAATCACTTACCTCAGGGACAAAATATGACTTCTTGGTATAAACTTTAAATATCTTTCTGTTTTCGCTAAAATCCCAGAAGCTTCGATAGTTTTCAATCGCACCGATTTTCTCTATTTTGGAAAGAGGACTCTCATCAGAATTGTTATCTTCCCATTTTTTCTGCAGTTCACTCCTGGCAGAATCTATTTTTCTTCCTTTTTGACAAAAAACCAAAAAATATGGACCATGATACTCGGATACCTTTTTTGGTGGTTTTCCATGGAAATAGAGATATTCTGGTGAAATGCCAAGCAACATATCGTTCATAACTGTTTACCCCCAATGCATTGTCCCTACTTAAATCTTAGAATTAATCTTATATTTAGTTACTGTATTGTATCTCTTTGATTTTCATGACAACTCAAATAGTATATTCAGACGATTTTAGTAAACATAATAGTATTGGTCATCCTGAAAATGCAGAAAGACTAATAGTAATGATGAATGAAGTAAAAAAATCATCTTTTTACAATGAACTTAAGTTTGTCGAACCTGAACTATTGCCTGAGGAAACGCTTTTTTCAGTGCATTCAAATGAAATGATTCAACAGATTAAAGACATAAGTTCTCAGGGGAATTCATGGATTGATATGGACACATACGTATGCGAATCAGACTATGAAACTGCTCGACTTGCAGCAGGCGGTTTACTTCAGTTATGTAAAAATGTTCTCCATGAAAAATCAGATAATGCATTTGCATTGGTTAGACCACCAGGTCATCATGCAACCCGTGATAGATCTATGGGGTTTTGTCTTTTTAACAACGTGGCAATATCCGCAAATGAAATCTCAAAGGAAGGAAAAAAGATATTAATTTTTGATCACGATGTTCATCACGGGAACGGAACACAATACATCTTTTATGATAGAAAGGACGTTATGTATCAATCAATTCATTTGTTTCCACACTATCCCGGAACTGGAGATATTAGTGAAATAGGAACCGGAGTTGGGCAAGGTTATACAGTAAATGCTCCTTTAATTCATGGTAACGGCAACAATGCTGTATCTAAACTACTTGATGAGATTTTTCTTCCTATTGCCAAACAATTCAGCCCAGATATTATACTAATTTCTTCAGGTTTTGATTCACATCATTCTGATATTCTTGGTGGACTAAAATTAACATCTGATTTCTTTGGAGAGATGATAGCTAAATTGCAAGAGATTCAACCTAAAATTGTTTGTACATTAGAAGGAGGATACAATCTCAATTGGATAGGAAAATGCCTGATTTCTCAACTTGGACAAATGGTTTCTCAACCTGTAACGTTTGATGATTCAGCAATAGAAGATACGGATGTAGAGCCAGTTATCGATAAAATTAGGAATGAACTAAATAAATATTGGAAGATATAGGATCAATCGAAGATCATTCCCATGCCAGAAGCGGCAGAATCTTCTTGCTCTTCGATCTTTTCATTGACTTCTTTAGCCTTTTTTTGCACAAGTTTTTTAAATCCAAGCTCTTTAGCTAACTCTTTAGCTTGCTTTAACCCCTTATCGCTGCCTTCTATTTTAACATAAGAAACGTCTCCCTTGATTTCAAGAGAACTCGAATCTCTAGTAAGTATACTTTGTCGACTTACAATATCATCTTTTATCAATTTGTTAATTTTCCCAACATCTTCGGATTTAACTTCAAAGATAATATATGTCAATTTTGATCACCTTATCCTGCGATGTAATAAGCCTCCCTATATAAAATTAATCTCGTTTCAAAATATTGCCGTGTTCATCTATCTCTTTCTTTTTTATTCTTGTAGAACTAATTGGTATATTATCTTCTGCTAGTACAAAAGGAATTTGTATGATTTTTAATTGTTTTTTATTTAATCTTTTACGCTTTTTATTTATTTCCTTTGCAGTATTTAAGGTCTCAGGAGATACTACTATTGCATCAAACTCTTCTTCTACCGATGGACCGAATTTATCTTCGATTGGTTCTATTGTAGCGCGGTTTATAAATCCCTTTTTAGAGAGATATTGTTCTATAGATCTCTTTCTCTTTATCATAGATTTTACATCCTTCTTTCCAATCAAGTTTTCTCCTGTTGTAATTCCAATAAAAACAGATCCTCTTATTCCTGCTGTTTCAAAGGCTTTGTCGATAACCAGTTTATGCCCTTTATGCAATATGTTGAATGTTCCACCTATGCAGACCCTCATAAATTCAACATATATGTAATGCTTTTAAAAAAATTATGTGATTTCATAAGTTTTGTGAATTCAATTGTTAATCATGAGATAATTATAAACTCTGATATAATAGATGAGTATTGCGAAAAGTGTGTAAAATTGTCAGATTGTGATTTTTGCGTTTTGATTTTCTAACAGAAAAGTTTTATATAATGTTACCCGGGAACAGTATGGGTGAAAACAATTAACACGCCTTAAATTGACATGGAGATGTGTGGAAAAGAAAGAAACGATGGTGAAGGAAAATGCGTTTGAAATCTCTGATAGTAATAATTTTATGCCTTCTGATTACAACTAGTTTTTTCATCATATTTTTTAATGAAAAATGTAGGGCTAGTGGAAATGCAATCTATGTCGATAACTCATTTCACGCACCTAGGGATGGCAGTGCAGAGCACCCCTATGAGAAAATTCAGTACGCTATAGATCTGGCAGACCCTGGAGATACAATATATGTTTTTGGCGGAACATATAACGAAACATTGGTTATAAATAAGAATGTTACTCTCATAGGTAGTATTGATAAGGGAGACACTATCATTGCTAGGGGGGCAAAGCATAAGCATACAGTAGAGATAACAGCCGACTATGTAACCCTAGAAAGTTTTACAATATCTGACCCCGCCAAATACAACAGTTTTGCCTTGGTTTATATTAAATCAAATAATGTGGTTCTCCAGGGGAATAATATCACTCAATCAAATAGTTGGGGAATATATTTATATTATTCTGATGATAATACTATCGGTAATAACCTTATTAGCGATACTAAAGGAGTTTATTTATATTCTTCCAATAATAATGTGTTTTCAAACGATAATTTCACTAATTGTCAAGAAACAGCTATTTCAATGGCTTTTTCCTCTGGTAATAATATCATATATAACAACTACTTTGATACATGTAAGTATTCCATACTTGCCCAGTCTAGTAGTAATAATAACATTAGCGAAAATACTATCATCAGTACTACTTTCGATGGTGTAAAATTATCTGGTGGCAGTAATAATATTTTAAAAAATAATCGCATTAGTGATAGCGACGGTAATGGTATTGATATAAGTTCTTCAGATAGTAACCTAATTGGAAACATTTTTCATAACAATCAGATAGGTATCCTCCTAAGCGGGTCTAATTGTCAGATCAGTAATAATTGTATAAATAACTCTAAGTTATGGGGTATTTATACTAATTCTGTAAGTAATAACGTAATTTACTTAAATCGTTTTTTCGGCAATTATGTTAATGCATTAGAGGGCGGAAATAATCAATGGTATTATGGAACACAAGGCAATTACTGGGATGACTATAACGAAATTGATATAGATCTCGATAAAATAGGCGATACTCCCTATTCAATTTCTGGTGGGGGTCAGGACATATATCCACTTGGGTACTTTCTTAAACCTCCTGCAAAACCCGATGGTCCCTCCCCCTCTGATGGAGCAGAAGATGTAGGCTTATTTGTAACACTAAGTGTAACTGTTACAGATCCAGATAGCGATACGATTAATGTCCGATTCTATAGTGCAACAGATGATGAACTCTACGGCACTGATTATATGGTTCCAAAAGATGGTGTGGCATCATGTCATTTTAATTTAGAATTCGATACTACATTTCTCTGGTATGCAGTCGTTACTGATGGAAAATTGGAGAATCGCTCTAATATCTGGATTTTTAGTACAAAGCAGATACCTCCATTAAATAAAAAACCAGTTGCAGATCCTGGGGGGCCATACACTTCAATGATAGATAAAGAAATTCTCTTCGATGGTTCTGAGAGTTCCGACCCAGATGGAAGTCTCGATTTCTATCGATGGAATTTTGGTGATGGAAGTAGCGAAATTCTAGATATATATCCTGAACATAGTTACTCTGAATCTGGCACGTATGTTGTAACTTTAACAGTGGTTGATAACGACGGAAGGAGCAGTACAGAAACTACGTCAGCCACAATTTCAGAATCCTTTAATGTTGCTCCTGTCCCTGTTCTTAATGCCCCTAATTCAATTAATGTCAACGAATTGATTACTTTTGGTGCATCTGATAGCTATGATACAGATGGAACCATAGCCAACTATACCTGGAATTTTGGTGACGGAAATGAAGGATATGGTGTTTCAGCAGGGCATACCTATTCTACAGCAGATACCTATACAGTTATGTTAACAGTCACAGACGATGATGGTGATAAAGATACGACTTATACCATTGCCACTGTTAATGCTCCGCCCGAAGAAAGTCCTGGTTTCGAAATTATACTTGTAATAATAGCATTGGCATTTATTCTGTCCCATAAAAAACGTAGAGAATAAGTTAAAAACTATAAGCCTCTCTATTATTACAGTAGTTCAGTGATTACTTGTGAAGAAAGTTTCAGTAGGGATAGTTATTTTTCTGCTTCTTACTGTTTTTTTAGTTTTCTTAACTTATGGAAATTGTGAAGCTGGAAAAATACTGTATGTAGGTGGAACTGAGACTGAGAATTATACAAGTATTCAAGCTGCCGTTAATGATGCGTCAGAGGGAGATACCATTTTTGTTTTTTCTGGTATTTATAATGAAAGTATTGTGGTAAACAAATCAATAAACTTGATCGGTGAAGACAAAAACAGAACCATACTTGATATCAATGAAAGTGAATATTGTGCTATTCTAATACAGGCTCAGGGCGTTAACATTAGTGGTTTAACCATTCAAAATTGTACTATAGGTATATATGTTGTAGGATATGAAAATGTGTCTCAAAATAATACTATAATGAACAATAACATTACAAACAATTTTGGAGGCATTTATTTAAGTAATTTTTCCATCAATAATCTTATTTCTGGTAATATAATCACAAAAAACATCGGTGAGGGAATCCATCTTTTTGGATCAGTTAATAACAAAATCAATGGAAATATAATAACAGAAAATGGTGGCTTTGGAATTGTTTTATGGGAATCTTCTCAATATAATTTTATATCTGAAAATACTATTTTAAATAATCTAAAAGGAATTGCTCTTAGAAGATGGTCTAATAACAATATTATTTCAGAGAATAACATTACGAGAAACAGGAACTCAGGTATCTATCTAACATACTCGTTTAAAAATAATATATCTAAAAATAATATTGAAAATAATACCTTAGGTATCTATCTAGGGGATTCATCTAAAAATACTATATCTGCAAACTACCTTATAGGCAACCGTTATGGAATATATTTATATGATTCATCCAATAACACAATATATTCAGATAACATTTTTACTGATAACAATGAAGACATTTGGGATGGATCTAGAACTTTCAAAACGCCCGGTCTTGAATTACTTCTCGTTGTCTGTGCAATTTTATTTGTTTTGTTCTTAAAAAGAAATGGAAAAACGTTTTAACACTCTATAATTAGTTATTAGAAAATCTATTACAAGATAACAAAAATGAATAATGTCCCTGCGATTATTGGTTGATGAAGCAGGTAAATGATCAAAGAGTGTTGACCAAGCCATGAAAATATCGTAGCTGGCTTGTATTTTGAAAGATCAGGGATTTCAAACCTTCTTTTGTTATCTTTGTAAAGAAAATTCCCCAGTGCAATTCCCACTAATATAACGCCAAACCATGGCAACAAGGGAAAATAATCAATGGTGTAATCCCATATTCCAGCCTGATGAAAGCCAATTGCGAGATGCAATATAGTAGGATTTTCAACAGTAAATGATCCTACTATACTCCCCATAAGTATTATTACTAATGCAAATATGATGTTGTAAGATTTGAATTTAAGAAAAGGTATGCTCAAAATAATAGATAGACCAATGCAATGTAATACCCCAAATAGTATAGGTTTATCTGGCATGGTAATAAGTGTTATAGATGTTAGGACCATGCCAAGGGTAAATATCCATGATCCTCGGATTAATAGGCGCTTCGTTCGTTCATTCGGCGTTTGTCTTTTGTTGGTACTAATTGCCAAGCATATTCCTACTAACAAGAGGAATATCGGTGGAAAATATCTATTGGATTGATACATGCCATTATTTAATGGAACAAGGCCAAAATAATCTAAATCCCATAATAAGTGATAAAAAATCATAATAGCAATAGCAAATCCTCTAAGAATGTCAAGCTCAATAAATCTGTGAGAATGGGTTTTATTTATTGGATTGTTTAAATTATGCAGGTTCATGGCTAGTCACAGTTCCCGTCCACATCTCCTTTTATGTTGGTACTGTGTAATGTATAAACCTTTAATATGGGTTGGGTTTATATTTATCAAATAACTGCTAAGACTCCGTTTCTTCAAAACGGAGATCTACATTAGCTGACAGAGAAGTCAGCTAATGTCTTTTGTCTCTTGTCAAATATCGAATAACTGAATGGTTTTACGTCCTTCAATGCTTTATCCTGTT